>CAYZQU010000023.1:4546-13249 GCA_964480645.1 uncultured Ruminococcus sp.
GATATTCTTAATGTAAATTTAAGCGTCGATGAGAAATTGGCTATCAAGCGCAATGTTCTGCGTCCTATGGGCGAGGATTCGGGAAAGCGCGCGGCAATCGTCACCGGGATTCACGGCGATGAGCTTGAGGGACAGTATATTTGCTATAATCTAGTAAAGAAAATCACGGCGAATATGAAAAAACTCACGGGAACTGTTGAAATTTATCCGTCAATAAATCCGTTGGGTATGGAATCTGTATCTAGAGCTTTTCCTGTGACTGGGTTGGATATGAACCGTGTTTTCCCGGGAACGAGAGCGGACACCATAGCTGAGAACATTGCGCGGACAACTGCGGAGAGCATAAGCGGCGCGGACATCTGTGTGGATATTCACGCCAGCAACATATTTATCCGTGAGATTCCGCAGGTGCGAATCCGTCCCGAAAACAGCGACAGACTTATGCGTTACGCAAAGATGCTTAACACCGATATGGTGTGGGTTCACGAATCGGGCGCGGTAGGCAGCGGCTCACTTGCCGAATCACTGATTGCGGAGAATGTGCCTACCTTAGTGGTGGAAATGGGCGTTGGTCAGCGGATAGATCTCGAATACTGCGACCAGCTTCTCCACGGGATTTTCAATCTGTTGAATCACCTTGAAATCTGGGCTGATGAGGAACACGGAATCTCTCATCCGATGGTGTCCTCTGACGGTTCGGTGAACGTAATTCATTCGGGTGGAAGTGGAATCTTTATTCCGTGTGTGGAACACAATATGTGGATAGCAAAAGGCACGCTTATCGGGGAAATTGTTATGCCGATTACCGGGACGATGGTGCAGGAAATTGTCGCGCCTGTTGATGGAGTGATTTTCTCACTGAGGGAGTATCCGATAGTTTATGAGGGGAGTGTGATTGCGAGAATGCTCTCAATGAATCAGGCTTGACAAACTCTACAAAATGTGGTAAAATATAATCAGCCAATCCGCTTTTTCATTTTTTAATATTTTTACAGAAAAATATCAAAAAATCTGTAATTTTGGCATATATTTTTGCGTCATATATTATAGGAGGTTATATTTATGAAAGACAGAATAGAGGAGAGCAAGGAAGACTATCTGGAAACTATATTGATTTTGCAGAACCGCAATGGTTCAGTTCGCTCGGTGGATATTGCCGCAGAGTTGGATTTTTCTAAACCGTCGGTCAGCGTAGCGATGAAAAAACTCCGTCGGGACGAATGCATTTCCGTGGATGAAAACGGTCTTATCACACTTACAGACCGTGGCAGAAAACTCGCGGAGCTTATTTATAGGCGGCATTTGCTGTTCAGTGAGTGGCTTACGTCGCTCGGCGTCTCGGAGAATATCGCTCAACAGGACGCTTGCCGTATTGAACACGTTATCAGTACTGAGAGCTTCGCCGCGATTCGGAAATACATCGAAAAGCACGGCTATGGACTATGACTTATGGAGGATTTACTATGAAAAAACGCGTTTTGGCTTCCGCGATGGCGGCAATTATCACTTTATTGGCAGGGTGTTCCAACAGTGAAAAATCCGGGGATTCCGATATTTCGGATTCAAGTACAACATCATCTCAGCAAACCTCGAGTGAGGTTACAAGCAGCTCTGAAAATGAATCGTCAAGCACTGAGGAGAGCAGCTCCGATGACACGAGTACGACCGATACAAGCACAACCTCGGATTCCACGGAATCCAAGTCGGAGGAGGTTATACAAGCAATGAGTTCCATTAAACTTACAAGCGACAATGTAATAAATTCCGCGCGGTTGTTTGACGCTATGAGCAAGGATAAGGCAAACAGTATGTTCAGCCCCTTGTCGCTGAATATGGTTCTCGGAATGTTGGAAAGCGGTGCGGACGGAAGCACCGAAGAGGCAATTCAGCGGTATCTTCAAAAAGATAATTACGCAAAATTCGCCGATGAATATATGGATTACGTTGATGAAACGCTCAACCGCGATTGGGGTTCTGATTACGAGGGGTATAAGGACGTTTTCGAGATTGCGAATTCACTATGGGCAGGCAGGGCTTTTCCTATTAATGAAGATTACAAACGTGCCGTTTCCGACAAGTTTGACGCGGAAATCCAGAATGTTGATTTCAGTGACGCGAAAAACGCGGCTAAATCTATTAATAATTGGACAAGCGATAAAACCCACAAAATGATTCCCGAAATCGTTGAGGAAAAACAGCTTGGTGCTGATACGGCGGCGGTGTTGGTGAATACTGTATATTTTGAGTCGGGCTGGGTTGACGAATGGAGCTTCAACGAGAACAACAAGCAGTCTTTCACGCTTCTTGACGGAAGTACAAAAGAAATTCCGCTTATGAGCAACAGCGGCGATGTTTATTACGAAAATGACAAAGCGACGGCGTTCGGGTGCTACTACAAAAACGGAATGCAGTTTATCGGGATTCTTCCCAAAAAGAGCGGAGATTTCACGCTTGAGGGGTTGGATATTCCGTCATTGCTTGAAAGTGCCAACAGCTCCGATTACGATATTGCGGCGAGAATGCCGAAACTGAATTTCGATAGCGATTTCCCACTTAAAGAGGCTCTTGAAGCCGCAGGAATGGAGGTTATTTTCGACCGCAACTCGGCGGATTTCACTAAAATGCAAGTAAATCCGAACGATGGATTCTACGTTTCGGATATAATTCAGAAAACTAAACTGGAATTAGACCAATACGGAACCAAAGCCGCCGCAGTAACAGCCGCGTTCGTATGCGGAAACGCAATGCCACAACCAAAAGAACTCCGCGAAGTTACACTCGACAGACCATTCGCGTTCTTGATTTATGACGCAGAGCAGGGTCAGATTGCGTTTATGGGTAAGGTAACTAATCCGTAAATTGCGAAAGCAGCGGTGATGTCATACCAAAGGTGTGAAATCACCGCTAGGCTAGGCGGAATCTCCGAAGGAGATTTCGCCGGTTCGCGATTTACAAAATTAAAATAAGGACGTGGTAGATTGAAAATCGTATGCTTGATTGAGGATACGACGGTAAACGAAAACCTCTATGCCGAGGAGGGAATGTCGCTGTTTGTTGAGTTTAACGGGCATAATTATATCATTGACGCGGGGCTGACGGGCAAGGCGGTAGACAACGCGCGCCGAATGAAGCTTCCGATTGATGATATAAGCGCGGTGTTTTTGACGCATAATTCTCTCGCGCATACGGGCGGAATCGACAGAATAATGCACCTCAATCCCAACGCAGAGATTTATCTGCGCGCCGGCGCTAAACAGGAGGTGTTCCGAAAGAGCGGCTTGTTTAAGTCGGCAGCGGGACAGGGAAAAGGCTTTTTCCGAAAGTACGCGAAGAATTTGATTCTGTTCAATAGTTTTTCCGAGGTGTGCGAGGGGTTCTATCTGGCAAGCTGTGAGAAGTTTGACGAGAAAATGATAAATCCAGACCGCGGGTATTATGTGAACAATCCGGAGGAGAAGAAACCAGTTCCGTTTGATTTTTCGGACGAGAGTTTTGCGGTGATTTTTCCGAAAAGGCGCAAGGCGGACGGACTGATTTTAATCGGCGGTTGTTTCCATTGCGGCGTGACGAATATGCTCGACACAGTGGAGGAACGTTGGCACGGAATCCCTATTCTGGCGGTAATCGGCGGATTTCACCTCACGGGGAGCAATCCCAAGTCGCTGGGCGTTCCTACGGAGTATGTAACCGCTACGGCGAGGGCATTGAAGCTCTCCGGCGCGGAGAAAATCTATGCGTGTCATTGTACCGGGTTCAAGGGGTTCGATACATTGGACGAAACACTTGGCGACAGGATTCTCTACCTCGGCGGCGGAGAGGCATTGGAGTTTTAATTCCTGATAATAAAAACGGACTGTCAAGAGATTGACAGCCCGTTTTTTATAGAGGAAAATTACTTTTTCTTGTGTGCGATTATCAGTGCAACTCCCGCGAGAACAACCGTACTCGCCAGAACAGCGATTCCGCCTACGCCCGTGTCGGAGTTGTTATCCTTGTTGGTGCTGTTGGTGTCGGTGGTATTGTTGGTACTGTTGGTATCAGTGTTCGATGTGTTGCCGTTGTCGGTGTTTGATGTTCCGTTGTTGCCCGAATTGTCGGAACCGGTGGATTCAAAGTGAATGGTGACGTTTTCGAGACCTAATTTTTTAAGCTTTTCATCTTGAGTTAAATCTCTATCCCCTCCATAAAAACTATTCAATATAACATTATTCCAGTCCTCTTCCGTTCCGGCATAATATATATCGGTAAGGTTGGGGCAATTGCTGAACGCTTCCTCACTAATACTCCTCAGTCTCCACTTCATATCAAAAGAAGTTGAGTGTGGAATCGTTACGGTTTTAAGATTGGGACAATCATGAAAATCCGAAATCGCAAACATAGGTGGTGCTCCGATAAGTTCAAGCTTATAATCATAACCATCTAATGTTTCGGGAATGACAGCATCAATGTAGTCCGCTTTTTTCTCCTCAATCGGAGAAATTACAAATAATGACACTTGGGGTGTTTCGCTCAATACCAGATCTCCCATTAAATAATTACGAAAACCATCGTATTCAGAAAGTAACGGCAGTTCCTCCGCACTTGCCGTAACCGCTGTTCCCGCCATAATTGCCGCCGCTAAAGCAGCAGCACTTATTCTTTTTAATTTCATATTGATTTCTCCCATATAATATATTTATGTAAATGATATTTCATTTACATAAATATATTATATTCTATTATGAAGTATTTGTCAAGTAGTTTTTGTCAAATTCAGCATTTTGCCCAAATGAAATATGATGTACTTAGCGTTTTTTCACGTTTTTGATATATAATATCAATAAGGAAGTGGAAAAATGGCATCATATTACGAAAATTTACGGGTGATACGCGAGGATAGGGGATACACCCAGAAACAAATCGCAGAGGTTCTTGAAACCACCCAACAGTATTACTCCGATTATGAAAACGGAAAGCGTGAAATCCCCATAAGGGTTTATATCACTTTGTCCAGATTTTACAATGTAAGCATTGACTATCTGGCGGGCGAGACCGACAATCCTGCTGCTTACAATGGGTCGAACGAAAAAGCGGGTGTAGGATAGCGGCTCTCTAGCCGAAAACATATAAAAAACGGGCTGTCAAAAGATTGACAGTCCGTCTTTTTATATCAGTGAAAAATTACTTCTTCTTACGCGAAATTATCGCAACCGCGCCCGCGAGAGCAACCGTGCCCGCCAGAACAGCGATTCCGCCAACGCCGGTATCGGAGTTGTCCGAGCTGCCGGTATTGGTGTCAGAGGTGTCGGGTGTGGTAGGAGAAGTAGTAGTACCTGAGTTGTCACCGGAAGTTCCCTGATTGTCGGTATCGGTGTTAGTATCAGTATCGGTGTCGCTAGTGCCAGGGTCGGTGGGAAGATCCATGTCAAGACCGGGAATGCTGTCGAGAGTTGTGTCAAATATGTTGGGTGACAGATTATCCTCGGCGTACTTCTTTTCAGCCTCGTTCAGTGTGTCCTTCATATCAATGATTTTTTGCAGTTGCGGAGTCAATGCCGTTACAGCCCCAATAATAGCCCCAAAACCTTCATTAAAGTCCTTGATAAATGCTTCCTGTTGCTCTTTGGTGAGTGTTGAAAGGTCGTCACCATACTTAGCAGTCAGGTTAGCCTTTATTTCCTCAGACTGCTTTTCAAGCTCGTCAACCTTTGCCGCGAGTGCGTCAACCTTCGCCTTGAAATCCGCGTTGATTTCGTCCTCCGCGAATGCCGTAATCGCCGTGCCTGTCATCATCACAGCCGCCAGAGCAGCCGCGCTTATTCTCTTGATTTTCATAATCAATTCGCCTTTTTCGTATGTAACAGCAAACGGATTTTCGTTTACTTAAATCCATTATACATTGAAATAATATTATAGTCAATAGAAATTATAAATTTTCGGCAATATTTACAAATCCCGTGTTATGTAATTGGTAATTTATACATTTTGGGAAAAATTCATTTGAAAATTCCTAAAAATTTTCTAATTTCTCTTGACAAATCCGAAAAAAGGGTGTATAATATAATCAAACAGTTGAACAATTATTCAAATGAGCAGGTGATAAAATGATTAACGATATTCCGCATTGCGAGTTTATTCACGCGCACCCCGATACGATTGAGAAAATCAAGTCTCTAATGCCCGATGATGATGTGCTGATTGACCTCGGGGAGCTTTTCAAGGTGATTGGGGATTCCACGCGCATTAAGATATTGAGCGCGCTTTCGGGCGGGGAGTTGTGCGTGTGTGATATTTCCACTGCTGTGGGAATGACCAGCTCCGCCGTTTCGCACCAACTGAAAATCCTTAAAAACGCGGATTTGGTGCAGTTCCGCCGCGAGGGAAAAACGGTGTTCTATTCGCTTGCGGATGGGCATGTAAACACGATTCTTGAACAGGGATTGGAACACGTTAATGAGTAGCAGCACGGCTTGAACGCCGAATGGCAGCCCAAAAAGCGAGCAATGCTGCCGCAGCGCAGCGTAGGCAGCATTGCTCGGCTAGTGAACGGTTTTGGGCTGCTTTTAAGATAAGGAGGAAAAATGAACTTTTGGAGCAAGTTCGCGAGGTTTTATGACGTCGCCGAACGGTTGAACGGAAAGGTTTACCGCGAGATGTGCGAAATTACAACACATTTAATTCCGTTCGGAGCGAGGGTTCTGGACTGCGCGGCGGGTACAGGGGAGCTTTCAATCGCCGCGGCACGAAAGGCGGAGAGTGTTTTGTGTACGGATTATTCCGAGAATATGTTGGAGATTGCTCGAAAAAAAGCAAATAAAGGTTTTTTCACCAACATTACATTTGAACAAAGAAACATTTTCCATCTTGATGATTCGGACGAAACCTATGATGTTGTAATCGCGGGGAATATTTTGCATTTATTGGAGAATCCCGAAAGCGCGGTGAATGAGCTTTACCGTGTTACAAAACGCGGCGGTAAAATCCTGCTTCCTACGTTTATGACACGGAACAAGTCCGATATTTCGCGGATTTTGCTGAAAGCATACACGAAACTCGGATTTTCACCATCAACCGAATATACACCGAAAAGCTACATTGAAATGCTGAAAAGCTGCAAAATCGGCAGGGTGAAGTTTAAGGTGATAAAGGGCAGAATACCGTGTTGTTACGCGGTTATTACCAAGCGAGGCTGACGGCGGCTGAGCGAACGAAGTGAGTGAAAGCCGTCGTGCGAGCGCAAACGAAGTTTGCGCTCTGCCGAGCGATTAAAAATAAGTGAGGTATTGTTATGAAAAAGACATTCAAGTTAATTGATTTGGACTGCGCAAACTGCGCCGCGAAGATGGAATCCGCCATCAAGAAGATTGACGGAGTGACTAATGCGTCCGTCAGCTTTATGAGTCAGAAAATGACTATCGAAGCGGACGACGACAAGTTCGATGATATTGTAAAGCAAGTGGTCAAGGTTTGCAAAAAAGTCGAACCCGATTGTGAGATAGTTTTGAAATAAACAGTATAACTGCAATGGACAGGTATTTACGAGAAACCGCTATGCTTGATTATTCAAATGATGTGATTCAGCGTTTGATATGTTCAAGAAAATGGAACGATTTGCCCGAATTTGAACGGATAAAGGCGATTTATAATTTTGTGCGTGATGAGATATTGTTTGGGTACAATATTGATGACAATATCCCCGCGTCACGGGTTTTGTCGGACGGATACGGTCAGTGCAACACTAAAGGAACATTGTTTATGGCTCTGTTGAGAGCCTGCAAAATTCCTTGCCGTATACACGGATTTACAATCGACAAGGAACTACAAAAAGGCGCAATGACGGGGATTGTGTACAAAAATGCTCCTCAGAATGTGTTTCATAGTTGGGTGGAGGTATTGCATAACGATAAGTGGTTTGAGTTGGAAGCATTTATTCTGGATAAGGCATACCTTGAAAAGCTTCAACAAGCTAACAGTGACTGTACGGGCGCGTTTTGCGGATATGGAGTTGCGGTAAAGGATTTCCGAAATCCCATAATTGATTTTAATGGAAATAACACCTACATACAAAGCGAGGGCATTAATCAAGACTTTGGGGTTTATGACTGCCCCGATGATCTGTTAAAGGAACACGGACAGGAGATGTCACCGATAAAAGCGTTTGCTTACCGACATCTTGGCAGACATTTAATGAATCGTAATGTGCGCAAAATCAGAGATTTGAAATAAGAACCCAAAACAAGAGGAGATAGGCTATGAGTAAAAAACAGAAGAAAATGCTGATTCGGATAATTATCGCGGCAGTGATTTTCGCGGCGGGATTATTTGTTCCTGAAAGCGAGGAGCTGTTCTCCGTGCTGTGGTTTTTGCGCTTGGGAGTTTTTCTGGCGGCTTATTTCACGGCGGGTTGGGATATTTTATGGAAAGCAATTCGCAATATCGCTCACGGGCAGGTGTTTGATGAGAACTTCCTTATGACGATTGCGTCAATCGGGGCAATGATTATCGGCGAGTATTCCGAGGGCGTTGCCGTAATGATTTTCTACCAGGTCGGGGAACTGTTCCAATCGGTCGCGGTCGGAAAGTCCCGAAAATCTATTTCCGATATGATGGATATAAATCCCGAATTCGCGAATGTTGAACGGAACGGCGAAATCATTGAGGTGGAGCCTGATGAAGTCGAGGTTGGTGAAACGGTGGTAATCAAGCCCGGTGAGCGTGTTCCGT
>CAYZQU010000024.1:0-12722 GCA_964480645.1 uncultured Ruminococcus sp.
GAGGCGTGTGTTGTGGTAAGCACCGTGTGTCCTGTTCGCGCCGCTTCCTGCGCTTCCCAAGCCTCCTCGTTCTTCATTTCCGCTACGCATATGCTGTCGGGGTCCATTGTAAGGGACGCGGTGAGCAGCTTCTGCATTGTTACGGATTTGCTCTCATCGTCGCTGTCGCGTGTTACGAAATGCAGAACGTTATTTATTACGTTTCCGTTTTCATCACGTTTTACCAAATCAAATTCACGCACGGAATTTTCAATGGTAATCAACCTGCGGTCATCGGGATAATGCGCCATTATATCCGCCATAAACGTTGTTTTACCCGAACCCGTTCCGCCCGCGTAAACCTGCGATATTCCATGATTGTAAGCCATTGAAAGAAAATCATACATTTCGGCGGTACACATTTCATTTTCAATAAATTGCTCACGGGTGATTTTATTGGCGTTTACAATACGTATCGACGCGGAAATTCCTATATCCTCTCCGACTATAATAGTGTGTGTCGCGGTGATTCGGATATTTTTTCCGAGATAACCCGTTACAATCGAACGGCTGGCATCAAAAACGAGCTTGTTATTGTGCAGCAGACGGCGCATTACATCAATGGCATGCTGCGGCGAGGTAAAATGCTCGGCGAGCTTGTAGGTGCGTCCGTGAGAGGGGATAATCTGTATATCATCCCAAGCGTTTATGTTAATTTCCTCAATATCCTTACGCTGTAAATACGGCGTAAGGAATGAGTATTCAGCCATTTCAACATACAGTCTTTCTGCCGCGTCCGCCAAGGACATATTGGCGACATAATAGTTATTGTCCTTCATATACTGCTTGATGAGCTGCTTCATTACATCGCGCTTATCGGATTCATACAGTTCCGTAGCATATTTACCGGACATATACACCTGAACCTCGCGCAAAAGCTGGTCAAAGGAAATCATCTCACGTGCAATTTCCTTTACGCTGCCGGAATCGGCAGTATCGGCGGCGGTTTTCTTTTTCAGTATCATGAGTTGTCCTCCTTTGTCAGCAGCTTTGCAAGGGATTTTATTGCTGAGGCGTAGCTCCTGTCATCAACACCGTTTGAAAGAATAACACCTTGATTGAAATATTCGGCTGCCTTTTTACTGTACGGTATTTTCCCGGTGATTCTTCCCAATGCGTTTTGCATTGCCGCTTCGTCCTGCCTAAAGCTGTCACCGATTGAAATCATTCTTATGAAATCTCTGTATCCGTACTGCTCCGATTGTAAAATAGGCTCTTGAGATCCGTCAAATACCAATCCGTTTAGGTCACAGGTAAACAATTCAACGGTGGTATCCGCGTTAATGATTCCCTTAGCGGTAAGACGGTTTGCCGCAACGTCCGAGGTGCAGTCAACAATCGTGTAATCCGCAAGATGTCTGAGCTGCATATACAAGTCGTCAATGCGCTCCTGAGAAGCAATCGCGTAAGTATTCGCGTTTTCTCGCACATTGTATGCCAGAACGCCTATTTGACCTGCCATATACATATTCTTCAAAATAATGTCACGATTGAAATCAACCACGGAAAGCGCTTTGCCCAACGAACCGGAAAACTTTCTCTCATTCGGCGCGATTATGGGCAGAAGCGGCTTTGTACTGTCTACGCTTACCAGTACAACATTCGCGCCGCTTTTGGCGGCGGAAATATAATGCGCAAGGGCAAGAGCGGTAGTGGTTTTGTAGCTTGAACTGTTTCCGTAAACCGCGATTATTTTATGTGCCATCAGTTTGTCTCCTCTCCGCTGTTATTGCTGTTGCCGCTATTTTCGTCACCAGAATTACCGCTGTTGGTTTTATCGTCCTCGCTGCTGTTATCCTGATTTTCATTTTTTATTTCATTCAGTATGTCAAGCTGAGATTTAAGGCATTTTTCCTTAAATTCCTCATTGCCGCGCGTCACAAACACGGCGTGGAGTGAAGAGTTTTCGCACTCGGCAAGGCGCAGTGCCTGTGTGCGGTCCTGAATCACTATCGTGACGGTTGCGTACAACGACTTGTCTTCGGAATCCTTGCCTGAAGTATTGACAGCATCCGCGGAATATGTATCGTCCGATCCGCCCGAGGCTGTGGTAGCCAGAACCTCAACGTATTGCAGTTCCTCATATACCTGCGCTCTGTCATCCTCATCGACTGATACAATCTGAATCACATCGCCGCGCTGAAGCTTTCCGGAAAGACCATTGGCAAAGCTCCTTATTGTAACGGACATTGCGGTCTCGTTTGGCTTTAATTGGCGCAAAAGATTATCCGAGGTGTCTACGGTATCGGATAATTTACCGGGTGTAAACATATCCCCCGCAAACATCGCCGAAACGGTGTATTTCCCGACAATCCCGGTGGGGTCGGTCAAAACATTTCCGGGCAGGTTCAGTGCGCCCACTTCCACAGCTTCAAGCATTGAGCTTGTTATCTGCGCTCCCTGCGGTATATCTTGTTTTAAGCGTATAACCGTGGTCTTACGCTCGAGAACCGCGTTAAACAGCGGCGATATTCCGAAACACATTCCGATTGCCACGGCAATTAGTATAATACCTATCAGTGTTCTGTTTTTCAACATTTCAAAACCTCCGTAATTACAAGAGCCGCCATACTTGCCGAGCATAAAAACGGAGCAAGCGGCAGCGAATTTATTTTTTTCATTTTCGCACATATCAAAGCCACCATAAGCGCTAAGACGAGTGCAATACATTCCACAAACGCGCCGAGTAAAAATCCAAATGCTGCGCACAGCTTTACATCACCCATACCAAATCCGTCCGTGAGTATATTTACCGCCAGTAAGAACAATCCGACGCCAAAAAATCCAATCAGACGTTCTGTAAAAGGAATCATATTCAGAAACGGAGTTGACATTATAATCACAAGCGGGGCAAAATTGGATATTTCGCGCGTTTTAATATCTGTCCGGGAGATTCCCGTAAGATATATAACCAGCGCGGTGAAAACCGCTAATTCTGCGCCCATATGGATTTGTATACGTATTTATAATGCTTTTGTGTTTTGGCAAAACGCACTAACAAATACGCCTGTCCTACGACCGATATGCGCGTGTTGGGGTCTTTGCGGGTCATCATAATGCTGCCCGCGATCCCGATGATAAGCGTTACCACCATTGACGCTGCCTCACCCGTTGCTATCAATAACAGCGCACCTATCGCCGCAAAAATTATAACGCCGATTATAAACTGTCGAAGCTCGGTTTTCCCGAATCCGGTAAAATACGTCTGTTCCGTGGACAGCCCATACGGAATATACAGCTTCTCATTATCCATTTTGTACCTCCTCAGTATCCGTTGCCAAAATAATGTATCAGCATTTCCTTTACGGGGAAGATAAGCTGCGCGATTATAGCCATCACCACGGAATTCCTTATGCGTTTTTTATATCGCGGTGCTTCGTCCTCCTCATGAGACAGCTTGATTGCGCAAAATATAATACGCATAACAAGTCCTGCGGATATAATCGCCTGAACGCTGACACATAATGTATTTATCGTTTCCATTGCAGCACCTACTTTGTAAACACATTTTTAGCCAGTGAAGCCACATGAACGGTTTGGAATACGGTATTACCGACCTTCCCATCTCCGCCCGTCGGTATGAGAAATTCCCGCAGAATTTTCGGCATTGAAATCGCAGCAATCATACAAGCAATGCCCCAGAATATATTGTACCACCCGGTTTGCCCTGATGTGGGATTGGATATATCGAATATTGCTGTCTGAAGCATAAGTGCCAAACCAATTTTACACAGCGTTATCTGCACAAGCGTTGTAATAAACGCTTTTACAAATTGATTTATATATGCGCGGAAAATTCCCTTGTCATTGTCCAGAAGTCCCGCACACGCAAGTGGTACGCCCATACGCATAACCATCATTTCAACACCTCTCGCCATTAGTGAGAAATAAATGATGATAAAGCATATAACGAAAATCAGCCCTGCGATTGCCGGTACGATTCCACCGGAAGTAATACCTGTCACCCATTCTTGAGTGAAATTGCTGTTTTCATTTATGGTGTTTAGAATGGTATCCGTGACATCTCTGCATATATCGACAAACAATCCGTAAACCCAATTAAAAATGAGCGCCGTCGCTATCGCTCTGACAAAGTTTGTCAGAAGCAGCATCGGATCGCTGTCGGGATCGCCGTCCGTCCACATAACATAAATGTCAAATCCTTTTTTCAGAAATTTCAAGACTATTAACGATATACCAATACCGTAAACGGTTGGCGTTATCACGCTGAAAAAATTCACTCCGCTTGCGGTTGTCAAGTAATCGCCGCAGTCAAAAACCAATTTGTATAGTTCACCCAGCATCATATTATCGCAAAATATTGCAACAAATCCGCCCAATATCGCGACAATTAATCCTATTAACAAAAACGTCATATGACATTTCCTTTCTGTTTTGAAAACCAACGGCAATATGGGAGTCCCCATAAGGAGACTCCCAATGATGGAATTCAGCCCGTTGAATTCCACCATTACCGTATTGAGGTCTTACGGAGTGGGTGTGGGCGTGGCTGCTCCGCCGCCGTCAAACATACTTGTTACCTCCTGAGTAACTCGCGGCATAATAACCGTGTTAAACAGCACAACAAGCCCGGTAAGCAGCAATCCGCCGATTACCACGGCGATAATGATTTTTACCGCCATATCCACGTAGCCCTCACCTGTGGTGTCAAGCGCTTTTGCTTTCAGCTTGAGCGCATTTTCTCTTGCTGCTTCACGCAGCATAATTGCCTTAAAAATGCCCTTGTTAACGATTTTCTTCATGAAAAGTCCTCCTAATTCATATCGTGTTCAGTTAATGAGACACGATTTAATTCTCTGTGATTTGCCGAATTCTTGTTCGTCGGAGCTTGTTGCTCAACGATGTTATGTTAAAACATGAAATGTTACGGCGGAAGCCCCGATGTGTATGTATGCGCCATAATGCCCTCCTTACTGATAGTACCCCACGATAACGTTCAGCAGACCTGCCGCCAATACTGCGCCGATAGTGGATACAATTGCTGTGACTATTCGGTTGTTCCACTTTTTCTGGTCCATTTCATCAGCCGCGCTGCGGCGTATACAGAAGTAGATGATACACGCTCCGCCAACTACCGGAGCAATTACGAGCAGCGCGGACGTAAGGTCATTTACAAGGTTTTGAGTACCTGTTACCGCTGTCGAGCCGCCAATGCCCGAGGCAAACGCCGATACACAGAGCGCGGCATTTACCGCGATACACATCAGGACTGTTACCAGTGCTTTTACCTTTCTCATACCGTTCCCCCCTTTCTGAAAAAAGGTATTCTATGTAAATCCCTGTTCGTTGCCGTTTCCTGCGGCGTATCCGCCGAGAAATTCGATTCCTCCCAAGGCTTCCATATAAGCTGTTCGGTATTCCTGCCGCCGCGTTCGGGGCGGGTTTCCTCATCAATCTGTATGAGTTTTGTGTTATGATTTTTGCTGCCAAGTCCGAGCATTTGGTTGAACATCCATTCGGAAATATCCGGGGAAGTCATAACGGCAGGAGAACGCTCCGACAGCACAAGCTGATACGGACGTTTTATTTTAGCTATCTCATCGGGATTAAGCAAGCAGCGTTCGGAAAGCTGTATGTTTGTCGAGCTCGACGGAGATGAGTACTTTTGAATCGTTCCGCCCAAGGAATAGGTTGATGTTGTGTATTTACCCATACTCTTTGAAATTTCCTCGTTGGTGTTAAAATCCTGAGAGTGCAGATAAATCCAATAGTGGCAATTGCCGCGGATTATTCCCGCAACCTCCTGCCCGTATTTGTCGATTAGCTGATTGAAATCCTGAATGAACAGATTCCACCGAATTCCGTACCCCCCGGCAACGGTCATTTTTACCTGAAAGTCTGTGATTGCCGCGAAATTTCCGAATTCGTCCAGTACAAAGTTTACACGGTAGGGAAGTCGGTTTCCGTGTTTTTTGGCGAACGTGACAAGCTGCTCGTACTGTTGGGATACGATAAGCGTGACAATCGGATAAAACGTAGCCTTTTGGTCCGGTAAGACGAAAAACAGTGCCTGTTTGGGCTTTTTGCCGAAATCATCAAGCGAAAATTCGGATTCCCGCGTAATCAGGTACATATCGTTTGTTACAAACAATCTCAGCGTGGTAAGCGCCGACGTATAGAACGAGCCGCCCATTCTGTCGGGCGCGATTTTCGCGATGGAAATAAGCGATTTAGCCGGATGTCCATAGGGCAGCTTCTTCATATATGTATCTATGGGCATTACTTTATTTTCAGTTTTACACATATTGGCGATAAACTGATACACATTCGTCAGATTCTGATACTCCGGACGCTTTTTATTGTCGAAAACCACACAAAGCACAGCCGCCGCTACGACAGCCATTTCACCGTTAGTCCAGATTGGCTCGGAGTGTTCGTTTTTCTCGACAATAAATGTTACGAAATCCCACGCGTAGGTCTGAGCGTCATCGATTCTGTCATCGTTTACAGCGTCAATAATCATCTGCAGCGGGTTATATCTGTCGGATTTTTTCGGCGCGTTGAAATCCATTACCCGCACAGTGTAGCCCAGACCTTCGAGCATTGCGTGAGTATAATGATAAAGTTCGCCTTTGGGGTCGTTGGCAACAATTCCCTCTCCCGCCAGTGCAAGCGCACATATGGACTGCAGCACCAAGCACCTCGATTTACCGCAGCGAGTAGCGCCGATTGTAAGAGTGTGCACATCGTCGGTTACGCAGGAGAGATTTTCTTCACCGTTCGAAAGCTCTCTGCCCAGTACCATTCCGCCCTCGTCAAAAACGCGTGCGTCCGAAACAGGTTTTGGCGCGTATGTCGCGCCTTTTTCTATCGCCCTATACCGCTCATTGCCTTGCCGGATCAGTTCGGCAATCTTTGCGGAATTCGCGTTGATTCTTAAATATCCGAACGCCCTGTGTTTTTCTTTTTTGTCCATAAACCAAGCCGTTCCGTGCTGTCCCTGTCCATACGGTACGGGAATGCTTATCTCATCGGTGACCTTGTAGGTCTTTGCCTGATACGGTCGCTGAGACAAGAAAAAATAACACATACATAGCAGCAGAACAACTCCCTCAAACAAAAAGAACAGCTTGCCAAGCTGTTCATCGGTTTGAATATTTTTCAAAAGCCTTCCCAGATTGAAAAATCCGTCGCCGAGGGGAATTTTCTTGATTGACGCGTTCATCAAATTAGACCAGACAACATTTACCGCCGTACCTATCGTGAAAAGAAAAACACACATTATAAGTTTTGTTTTCAGCTTCATTTGTTCCTCCGTCTATTTGATTCTAATACCCTTAAGCCTGTGCAGCTCCAATCGGTCGCACCGCCATTCGGGGGATAAATCTCCGCCATACATACTCCTATATCCCGCGGACGGGTAATAGGTTGTTTGTGCGGATAGCAGTACGATAACCGCTATCACACAGCATAGAATTAAAATTTTTCGTTTCATAATTGTAAGCCATCCTCGCTGACCGCTCCAACATCCTCCAGTTCGTTGTGGCGTTCGATTTCTCCCGCAACGGCTGCCGATTTATCCGATATATCCCGTGAATTCTCTCCGTTTACAAGACCTGCTCGATGGAGCTTGCTCTCGGTCTCCGTCAGACTGATTTCAACAGACTTAAGCGTATCCGTGAGTTCGGATATTTGCTCCGACGTCGCGAAAATGCCAAAACGCTTGCTGTATTCGCCGTCATATGAATCTTTCAGGTATTGCCTCGACGGCAACAATTTTTTATTTTCATCATTATCGTGACCGAACAGCTCGTTCGCAAATATAAATTTACAGCGTTCGACGCCATATTCATCGACTAAGTTTCTGAAAAAATCCGAACGGAAATCCGTGTCGGCACATAGCGCGTCCATATTGTCATTAATCTGTTTCGCGCATTTTTCAGTGGCATTATCGCTCGCTCTTTGTAAACGCGATGATTCCTTTTTCAGCATTTCCACGGCATTAACCGAGATAAGTGACTCATTCATCAAAATCTCCGACAGCTTATAGTCCTCGCTTAAATGCAGCCTGCCCTTTACGCGCTGCAGCAGGTCGGCAGCGCCAACATTATGCGGCGTATGTTTTTCGTCCCTCGCGGCAAAATCCACGCCGAGTACAGTATTTACATAATCGGGATTTTCCGCGCACTGCCGCTCAAACTCCTTCATAGCCTCTTGAATCGAAAGCCCCGTCATAGGCTCCCGATAATTTGAAAAGTGCGATTTGCTGTCAAACGCCCTCACATAAAAGCTGAAATCGCACGCCTTTCCACGTGTAATATGATTTGCTGTCATTGGTTTACCTCCATTCATAATTAAAGGGGCACGTAATTTCGTGCCCCTTTGTATTTGCGTTTTTTAATGCTGTCCTTTTCATTCCTCCCAATCTTCATTGTCAACCATTTCGTTCAGACGCGACAATTTATTATTAATCTGATTCATTGCGTCTTTCTTTTCAACAAACCGCCTAATAAAATATACTGCCAGATTAACAGCTTCTGTTATGGTTACGGTTATAATCACTGTTAGGATTGCATCAGTCATTCCGCCTCCTTCATTGGTTCTTCTATAACATGTAATGAAGAAAAATGCAAGTAATGCCATCCCTGTTGTTACTGAAAATCTCATAGCCATAAAATCATCGTCGAACAAATAATCACCTCACTGTCTATAAGACAACAAAAGCACGATATATTTCAATCGTGCTTTATGTAAACTATAAAATCAGCGTAAAGCATTTATCAATGCTAAGTGCCCTCATTATTTTTTCCAAGACCTCACGCTTGTATGAGCTATGCTCAAACTTAAACGCTTCCAAGAACGTTATACCTGCCTCTTTCGCAAACGCTCTCAGTGACAGTCCGTTGATAGTCCTGTGATTTTTAACACAATCAATCAACTGTTCGATTATGATGGTGTTTTCGGTTTTATATTCGCTTGCGGCGGTTATTTTATCCGAAAATTCCAAAAGCGTGGTTTCCGGCGTCAGGTCATTCTCCAGCTTGTAAGCAAGCTGCTTTATGGAATAAAGCGCGGCGAACCGCAAATCCGGTACCGCGCAGATATAACTGCCGGTATGAGCGTTATACCAATCACACCCGTCCGTTTTCAAGTGAGGATACAATTCTTGAAGAGAAACAACCGCCGCCTGCGCCTTGCCTGTTTTCCAATATGCCGCCGCGGTTATATGGTGAAAGCCGTTATACGCAACGGCAATATTCAACTCCGGGATATAATCCATAATATGATTATGCTCATCGTATATAAAGCCATTTGCTTTAACATCGGCAATCGCCCTTGTAAGCCTGTCGACGTTCCACGCCGAGACAACCACGGGTGTTATGCGGAAATCTATTTCGGTAACGCCTTTGGCGGATTCCTTTATGATTCCGTTTTCATCGGGATATTTCCACGGAAGAATGCTTCTAATCACATTCACATCCTTTTCATTCAGAATTTTAGCCCGTGAAAACGCTATCCACTCATTTGCAATTATGTCCGCCGCGTAATCAAGCACCGCGATTTTATCCGCTTTACTCGGAGCTTTTTCCAGCCACCCGTTTACCGCATCCATAACTCTGCGATAATTTAATTTGTCCTCCATTTCCGCACCTCAAATCTTATTTAATAATGTCATAAGTGAGGAATACAATGAGGAACAGGACAAATCGCCGATATAAAACAGAGTTTTAACCCGACTAAGCAGGAAGATGTAATCCTTTTTCCGTAAGCATTCCTGCGCTTCAAGAAGCTCGTTTAGCTCTATTTCAAAAAAATCGAGCTGAGTATAATGAAACGGCTTTGGGGTACAAAGACGCATTGCCTCGCGGATTTTCAGCAGGCTGCTTAACGCTTCCGTCTGCGTTCGGGCTTTAAGTGTTTCGGGGTCTATGCCCGTCAGTTTTACATTTTGTTTGTTCCACATTGTATGCCTCCCAATGTCATTATAAATTAGTTTGGGGAAAATGTCAAGTGACAAACGGCACTATGCCGCAAAATCACGGTTTTACGGGCGCTACGTGCCAATCGTCATAGACATTGCCCTTTATGTAAATGTTATCCGTCAGCTTCTGTGAAAGACTTCCCGCAGGACACCACACGTCAAACACTTCGGCGTAAACGTTGTAATTGGTGTTATCCGGGAAACGTATCGGAGTGAAGTGAACGCGGCTGTCGTAGGTGCTGTATTCGTTCCGCTTGAACACGAACGAATTTCCCTCCTTTTCGAGCAAGCGGTTATACGTCTTGTAATCAAACTCGGGGAAGAGTGTATTACAATGCTGAACACCCGTACAGGCGAAAGTTCCGTTTCCGCTTAGGCGATTTGTCACCTTGATTTCAAACCCGTATCCCGATTTCATTGTGTAATCTCCCGAGCCGTTTGATGTGGCTGTTTTACATTCCTTTGCGGGAGTTATTTCAGCCTTTGCGCTTATGGACACGCGGTATGTGTTATGGTCAAAGCCCCTGATATAAACCTTTTCGCTGTCGCTATATTCTACCCACCGATAATAATAATCGCATTTCCACTCGCTCCACGACAGCGAGGTTTTATTGTTTTCGGCATAGTCGCCGACGTCCTTCAAAACCTTTGACGGAGTGAGATATGTCATTTTCGGAGCGGGGTCGTCAGCCTTCGGGTCGGGCGGCGGCACGTCCTTGACTTTCGTGATTTTTGCCCTGAATTGTACCGTATTGCTTCTCTGTCCCTTGTAAACAAGCAGCCCGTCATCCGTGGTTATTTTTATTGTCACCGCCTGCTCTTTTTTTGGAGTTTTCCAGCATATGTACGCCGGAGTTTCCCTGTACGCGGGGCATTCAAGGCTCACGGTTTGGTTTACAATCGTCCTGCCGCTGCTGTCAATAACCTGAAAACGTACCTTTGCGCCGACGGCGTAATACTCGTGATAATACCAATCGTACTCCGACCAGTAGCCCTCACCCCAACCGCCGTCGCGGTACGATTCGGTGAAGCGGATATTGTCCGTGTTGCCGAGGTCTCCGATATACGCGCGGATTGTGCTGTTGTAAAACGGAATCGTTGTGTAGACGGTTGTGTCCGCGTTGTATTCAATATCCGCCTCAATCGGCTCGGACGGAGTTTCCTTGAACGACACAATCCCTATGCCGAGATAATCAATGATGTCACGATCCATATAATACGGCTTGCCATCTCCGTTAAAGGCGCGCTGAACGTCTTTCGCTTTGTAACCGAGGTCGTCCTTTTCCAGATAAATGGCATACGGCAGATTAAGGTGCGTAAGCGGGCGCAGGGGAGCGCGGAGTTTATTGCCGCCCAGCATTGTGTTGAACATTGCCGCCTCGGTCGCGGTCGCGGCAACATAAATCCCGTTGAAAGTAAAATACGCGATTGGTTCAATCAGAAGTTTGTAATCACCGCATATCAGGTCGTCATAGCTAAGACCCGTGTCTTGGGCGATATTCTGCAAAGCGGTTTTGTCTGTGAAATAATCACGTACATTCTGTATACTGCCCTCAATTATTTTAGGGAGTGATATTGCAGGATTTATGTATTCGTACTTATCATAACCAAATACGAGTGTCCTGCCGTTTTTGGCATAGTCGGTCTTGCACACCTTTCCAAAATGGCGTTCAACCCTACTTGCGTTTATGTTGGTGTAGTCGATTGACGCAGATTTAATTTCGCCTGTTTGGGAGTCAACCACCGTCACGCGAACCCCATCCTCGCCCGAATTCCAACTGCTACCGTCTTGCGTGTTTCCCCAACCACCCTGAGAGCCGCCACCCATATTGGGGTCTCCTGTGCTTGCAAAAGCTGACAAGGAAAATCCCTGCAAGCACATAACCGCGGCAAGCAGGGTAATAAGTATTCTTTTCATTTTCATTATTGTACCTCCATAAAATGATGTTCCGATTGTAATCGGTGATTTCTTATATATGTAAAAAGGCGCACAGTGATGTACGCCTTTTGTTTGTGTTATTTAATACCTGTATATTTATCCAGCAATTCTTCAACGGATAACATCTCGTCACAGACAGGCTCACATTTGTTAGTTACATATCGCAGTATTTTCCACGGCGAATTTGCGTCATAACAATTTCCCCTTATAATATGTAAAATGCTTATATCATTTCCGCATTGATTCGTTTTGCTTATTAGCGTGTCAACCAATTCATCCCTTTTGACGCGATCTTCTCTTTCGTGCGATGTGCCGTCTATTTCAATGACCAGAAACGGAATAAGATTATCATATGTGATCCATTCCTTATGATTTATATATGATGTACTTTTCACATTCTTACAAAGCACAAAGTCAAAGTGCCTTTTTTCAATGGCTCGCTCCAAGCGCCGATTGGTTTCTGTAAATGTCTCAGTACCCGGAATATATATTACATCAGAAATCCTAACCTTTACAAGTAAAACTAAATTGTGATTTTGGGCGTATCGGTTAGCACGAAAGAAAAAGGAAGATTCAAAACCGTCCAACATCTTGTTATCGCAATATGGGTCGCCTAATCCAAAATGCACATTTCGGGTTTGGCGATCATTATGTAGAAAATTTAAGGCTTTTTCTAAATCGTAATCAGTTGTATTAAGTTTAGTGTTGTATGATGGCTTAGAATGATTTCTAGTCCTCCTTTTTTTATAAGGGAACCTCTAAAAATTGATTCCCAATCATAATATTTTTCTATTTCGATTA
>CAYZQU010000025.1:0-12675 GCA_964480645.1 uncultured Ruminococcus sp.
TATATTATACCACTTATTTCCCTTTTTTGCAAGATTAAATCAGTGTTTCCTTAACGTCTTGGGGAAATATGTATTTATGTCGTTTTCCTTGTTTACATAAGAGTAGTCTGACGAAAACGCCCTGCTCTTAATATTGGAATAAAGCTTATTGCTTTTATCCGCAATCTTGCCGCTTTCGTCTATATATTTAACATCTTCGTTAAATATATAGACGGTTTCCGAGCCATCTTTGTTGGCAAACAGCACCGTATCAAGCGCGGTTTCTTTTTCATATAACCGCGCCGCAAATTTGTTGTTCTCCGAAACCTCAAGTGTCAAGCATTCGGGAATATCATTATCGGAAAGAACGACTGAGGTTATTTCAGAGGACGTATCAACGACAGCCAAATCTTCAGGTTCTTCAACACTTTCAGTGCTTGCATAAACATTAATCAACGGGGTGCATACCGCAAAAGCCGCTGCAAGAATAGTAGAAATCACCCTTTTTATTGACTTGTTCATAACTGTTCAACCTTTCTCTTAAACTTTCTGTTCACTACTGTAAACTGTAATGATTTCGCTTTTGGCATTCTTGTCGGTTCGCATGAAGACAAAATGCATAACCAAAGGAAATTTGACAGCTCAATCACCTTTTCCATCAATACCGCTTCTTTGTTTTGAAAACGACAAAATTCCCCTCTATAAAAATAAACGCTTTTTAAACATTGCTTATTACACTTTTTTTAAGAATTTTATTAAAAATTGATGTTTTTTGTATAAAGTGCCAAATTCACGACATATTTTTTGGCTATTTTGCCGCACAAGCCGAATATTCGATATATTACATGCCCATCGCTTTAATGTTCTGCGATCGGTTTATGTGCGGTGTTGCCTTAAATGTGACTTTATCCAAAAAATATCCTTTTTAATAAAAAGTTGTTGACTTTGAGTGGAAAGCGTGATATAATAATCATAAGGTATAAACAGAAGATTTATATATAATCTATATATTTTCCTGCTTGTGATCAAAAGAAATAGTTTATCATTTGGATAAGATAATACCAATACATGCAAAATCGGAGGTATACCATGTCAAAACAAAGCGCAATTTTGAAAAAAAGTCATGATGGACATAGAAGACGAATAATCAATAAATATCGCACACTCGGGATAGCAGGTCTCAAAGAGGAGGAGCGTATGGAAATATTGCTGTTTCCGATGATTCCACGCGGTGATACAGCGCTCATCTCGCGACGTTGTATCGAGCGTTTTGGCTCGGTCATCGGAGTGATTGAGGCGGATTATCGGGAGGTTGCCGAAACAGCGGGTATCGGCGAGGGACTGGCGGCAGAGCTTTGCTTGTTGGGTGAGTTAAACAAGATGATTCGTGAAAATGAATGGATTCATCAACTCGGCGAACCGATTATCTTAAAAAATAGCCCTATATTCAGCAGAGAGTGGATACTTAAGTGAACGATTCTCCGATGTGGGCTTACCTAAGGCAGAGCCGGTCGGGAAATTCGATACATAATGAGGAGGAACTATGAAAGCGTTGATTTCAGGACTTCTGAACATCGAAACCACAATCAAAATCCGCGAATTTCCGATTGAATATTCGCCGATTGATTTCCCGTTTTTCGGGATAAAGTCGGGCGTTTCGGGAGTCGCGTTCAACATTGCCAAGGCTTTGCGGACATTGGAAAACGATGTAAAAATCTCGTCATTTGTCGGTGATGATTTTGAGGGTAGGCACGTTCTGGAGACTCTTGCCGCCGACGGAATAGACACGGAATTAATCCGCGCAGAGCTTCGTGAAACTCCCGTTTCGGCGGTGTTGTATGATGACAGCGGCAAACGGCGGATTTACTGCGACCTCAAGGACATTCAGGAACAAACCACGGAGCTTTCTCAAATCGCGGACGCGGTTTTCGAGTGTGATGCGGTGATTCTATGCAACATAAATTTCAACCGTGGACTGCTGCGCGAGGTTAAGCGTCTTGGTAAACTGATCGCCACTGACGTTCATGTGTTGGGAGACATTAAAGACGAGTTTAATCGCGATTTTATGGAGTGCGCGGATATTCTGTTCCTCAGTGATGAAAACCTGCCGTGTGAGCCGGAGAAGTTCATATTGCATCTTAAAGACTCATATCCGCCGAAAATCATCGTCATTGGCTGTGGAAGTAAAGGTGCTGTGATGTATGAGCGCGAATCCGATAGCGTGTACAAACTGAAAGCCGTGAATATCGGCGGCGTGGTAAATACCGTTGGCGCGGGTGACGCGCTGTTCTCGGCGTTTTTGAGTTTCTACTTCGGGGGATTTTCGGCAATAGAGTCGCTCTGCCGTGCGGAGATTTTCGCGGCTCTGAAGATTCGTCACAATGGCGCGGCGGTGGGATTTCCGAGTGCCGCCGAGGTTGAGGAAATTTATCGCGATATTGGAATGTCAATCGTTGAACAATAATCAAAAGCGGGCGTTTTCCACGTCCGCTTAGTTTATATTTTTACGGTGATTACCAGCATTTCGTTCTCTATACGCGCGGAAATTTCCCCGCCGCACTGTTCGGTGAGCAGTTTTGCGATAGACAGTCCCAGACCTGTGGACAAATTTCCGTCGTTAACTGTGTAAAAGCGGTCAAACAGACGTTCCACGGAAATTAGTCCGAGATTGTCCGCAGAGTTGCAGAATGAGATTACACCGTCTTCACTCAGAGTGATGATGAGGTTTCCGTTTGAGTATTTCAGCGCATTGGCGATAATGTTTGAAAAAATCCGCAGAATCGCGGATTTATCCACGATACGGATTACGCGCGTTTCGCAGATTTGGATTTCGGGGATTATTCCGCGTTCGGAAATCGCTCCGTAGAATGAAGCAATGCTTTCCTCAAGAATGTCGTTTATGCAGATTTGTGACAGCTTTAGCTCATTGGACGCGGCGGCTATGGAATAGCGGAACAGTTCCTCGGTAAGGGTTTTCATCGCGTCGGCGCGGTTACGGATTTGGAGTGCATATTGCCGCGCGGGTTCAGGAAGCTCGGTGCGGTCAAGCAGGTCGAGATACCCGCACATTGCGGTAAGCGGCGTTCTCAAATCGTGAGAGATATTGGTAATGGCGTTTTTCAGCTCCGTATCGCCGTTGGCACATCGTATCCTTTCGGCGCGGAGCTTTGCAAGCTCGGTGTTCAGGTCAGCGGCAAGACCACGGACATCGCGATCGGAAGAAGATATGTCAATCAGCGTGTTTGTGTCGGAGTGCAGTTTCTCACTCAGTTTTTCGGAGATTTCCCGCATAGATTTCTTCATAAGGCACACTTTAATCCCAAGCAAGATTACCGCTATCAATAACAAAATGAATATCAAAATCCATATTCCGTCCACTGTGGTTTCCTCCGTTCATACAACAAATCCCGCGTTGGTTTGTGAATCGGCGCGGAAATCGTATTTTATTTCAAGTCCTTTCGGCGAAAAATCAGCACTCCCGCCGCTGTTGTTACTGCTATTACGCCGAGCGAATACAGCGGGTATAGCTCTTCATTATGCATAGCATTGTTTTGCAGACGTACCATCTGTCCGTTTGGAAGTACATCCGTTACGGCAGTCATAATATCGCGGGTCACGCCATCTTTGATGTATCCGGGCTGTTTCAGAAAACTCATCAATATTGATGAACCTTGAAACAGTACAAACATCAGAACCAGAGTTACGGTAGTCGTAATAAATCTTGATGTAATAAGCATACCCAAGAGCGTGAAAATCGAGCTTGCCGCAATTGCAGCGACAACGATAATCAATATTCTCATACAGAAGTCGCCTGTTTCCATTCCAAGCTCTTTGCCCCATATAAGACTCATAATAACAAGTGGCGCGCAATACGCAATACAGATAATCAGAGAGCCTGTTGTCACAGGAATAAGATTGGCGAGATAAGAGCCGGCGCGCGAATGTCCGGACGCGAGTTTGTTGCGGATTGTGCCGCATGCATATTCTGCACCGAGATACAGCGGCGCGAAAATAGCGGCGATAAACAGAGCGGTTGAGCCAACTTGATTTGTGATGAGGTCGCCGGTTTGATAAATCCAATCCTTGTTCAAGGTAGCGAAGTAAACATCATTTAAGAAACTCACCGCAACTGACAAAATGACACATATCCATAGTGGTCTGAATCTGAAAAGCCGCGTAAAATTTGCTCGAAGAAGATGTGTCATTTTAAGTCCTTCCTGCGGAAAATCAGCACTCCTGCTGTGGTTGAAACCGCGATTACGCCGAGCGAGTACAGCGGATACAGCTTGGGATTGTGCAGCTGATTGCTTTCAAGGCGGATAATCTGTCCGCCGGGGAGTACATCAATAATCGCGGTCATAATGTCCCGTTTCATACCGGTGACGTACAGCGGATTCGGAACGAGATTGTAATCCGCTCCGTCCTCTGTCGTTTCTGTTTCCGTAACATATCCTGCCACAAACGGAGGCATTCCATCCGATTCCAGATCCTCCCTTGCTGTTATTTGACTTTCCGGAATATATTCGGGATGAGAAAGAAACTGAAGTATAACCGCCGAACCAATAAGCATTACTATCGCCAGTATAATAGTAAACGTGGTTGTGAGAGACTTTTCGGAGATGAGCATTCCAATCAGCGTGAAAATCGCGCTTAACGCAATCATTGCACATACGAGAATTGAAATATCCAAAAGGAATTCGTTTGTCGGCATACCCAACTCCTTGCCCCATGCAAGAGCCTTAAAGATGGATGGAACAGTATATACCGCGCAAATTATCAGAGTCCCCAATGTAACCGTAATCAGACTTGCAAGGTAGATGCTCGCGCGTGAGTGTCCAACATCAAGTTTGTTACGGATTGTTCCACACGCGTAATCCGTGCCGAGGAACAGTGCCGCAAAAATGGACGCGAAAAGTACCGAATTTGAGCCGCCGTTCAGAATCATCATTCCCGTGGTGTGTGTCCACGACATATCCCCGGGATTAATTTCTATGGCGTTTACAACAGCAAAAACGAACGTTAAAATCATGCACACCCAGAACGGCTTGGATTTCCACAGGCGGGAGAAATTCGATTTAAGTATTCTTGTCATTTTATTTCAAGTCCTTTCGACGGAACACCAATACTCCCGCTGTGGTTGTCACCGTTATTACACCGAGAGAATACAGCAGATACTGCTTGGGATTATGCATCTGATTGCTTTCAAGGCACATAAGCTGTCCGCCGGGCAGTATGTCAACAATTGCTGTCATAATGTCACGTTTTGTGCTGGGCTTGATATATGCCGGATTGGGTTCAGGCTCAGTCATACTCATACCGTCAACAGTTATTCCCACATTTTGGATTGTCTCGGGCTGATTCAGGAATTCCATAAGAACCGCCGAACCGATAAGAAGTATTATTGCCAATATGATTGAAAATGTTGTTGTAAGAGATTTTTCCGAGATGAGCATTCCAATCAGCGTGAAAATCGCGCAAAATGCAATCATTGCACATACGTAAATCGCAATATTCAAAAGGAATTCGTTTGTCAGCATACCCAGTTCCTTACCCCATACAAGCGCCTTAAATATGGACGGAGCCGCGTATGCAACGGTGATAATCAAAGAGCCTGTTATGGTTGTAATCAGGCTTGAAAGATACACACCCATGCGGGAGTGCCCAACCGCCAGCTTATTGCGAATCGTCCCACACGCGTAATCCGTGCCGAGGAACAGTGCCGAGAAAATTGATGATAAAATTGCTGCGTTTGAACCCCCGCCAACAATCATTGAACCCGTTTTATACATCCACGTTTTATCTTCGGGGTTAAGCTCTATGGAATTTACAACGGCAAGAGCAAGCGATAAAATAAGGCATACCCAGAATGACTTGGATTTCCACAGGCGCGAAAAATTTGATTGTATCAGTTTAGCCATTTTCGCCACCTCCCACAAGGTTGATAAAGTACGCTTCAAGACTTTCGTCACGCTCGTTTATCGAGAACAGTTCGCAATTGGCTGATTTGAGAGCATCCGTGAGTTTTGTAATGCCGACCTGACCGTAAATATCGGCGGTTTTTTCGTCCGTGATGGAATATTCCAGACCCATTGTATCCAGAACTGTTGAGAGTTTTTTGGTGTCCGAAACGGTTACGCGCGCACACTTGCGACACTCACGCTCCAAATCCTCCGCGCTGATTTCCTTGACGATTCTGCCGTGGTCGATGAATCCGTAATGCGTGGCAAGCCGCGACAACTCGTCAAGAATGTGGCTTGAAATCAGCACGGTGATTTGTTTCTCACGGTTGAGTTTAAGAATCAACTCGCGGATTTCGATGATTCCTTGAGGATCGAGTCCGTTTATCGGTTCGTCCAAAATCAGGAAATCGGGATTTCCGCACAGAGCGACTGCGATTCCGAGCCGCTGGCGCATACCGAGCGAGAAGTTCTTAGCCTTTTTCTTGCCGGTATTCTCCAGACCCACGAGCTTCAGAATCTCATTTATTCCATTAAAACTCGGAAGTCCGAGAACGCGGTATTGCTGTTTAAGATTTTCCACTGCTGTCATATCGAGATATACCGAGGGAGTTTCCACAACGGCTCCCATTCTGCGGCGGGATTTGCCGATGTTTTCGGTATTGCGGATTCCGTACAGCGAAAACTCCCCCGATGTCGGAAACTGAAGTCCGCATACGAGCCGGATAAGCGTGGTTTTACCCGCGCCGTTGCGCCCCACAAATCCGTAAATAGAGCCTTTGGGTATGTGCATTGAAAGCCCCTCTAATGCTGTAAACCCACGGTATTTCTTGGTGATATTACTGGTTGTCAAAACATATTCCATATCAATTTCTCCTTATCTTAATAGCAAATCCCAAAACGTACAAATTAAAATTGTTTTGCAATTTTAATTTGTACTTGCCTGTGTGGAAAGTCACATAGCTTTACGATGTTATGTGATACTCGCGGTTTTCGCGTATTTCGCCCAACGGGCGAAATCGAATTGCCATTAGGGCAATTCGAACGAAAACTGCGCAGTTTGGATACAACGCTCCGCGCCAAAGGCGCGCAAACAGGATGTTTGCGCAGTCGCCCCAAAGCGCGGCAAGGATGCCGCGCAACAGAGGGCGACAGGCGGGAAGCGTTGTCCAAACAGGCGCGTTTTGGATTTGCATGCTAACCGGCAGGTGGCTGCGGATTATAACGCGTACAGTCGCGCCGGTTTCTCTTTGACAACTTAATTCTATCACATAGGGGTTAAGAAAACGGTAAAGAAAAGCGTAAAGATTCCGTTAAGATTCCGACTTCATCTTGAACCCAATTCCCCAGACGGCTTCTATGAAATCACGATCGGAGATTTCGCGGAGCTTTTTCCTCAGGTTGCTTACATGTACTTTCAGCGAGCTTTCCACGCAATCGGGGGTGTCGGCGCTTATCCTGTCGAGAATCTGGGATTTTGTGATTACCTGTTTGGGATTTTGCATCAGGATCTTCAAAATTGCGAACTCGGTTTTGGTGAGTTTGGTGCTTTGTTCGCCGAACCGCGCCGTGTGAAGATTTATATCGAGCGTCAATCCCTCGAATTCCGAAATATCTGCGTGGGAATTTTCCCGTAAGCGAACAGAAATCCGCGCCAACAACTCGCGTGTGTCGAACGGCTTGGTAACGTAATCCGCCGCGCCCGACAGCAATAGGTTTACGCGGCTGTCTATATCGCATTTCGCGCTCATTACGATTACGGGAATATCGTGAATCAGCGGCAGAACCTGTTCCCCGGAAAGACCGGGCATCATCAGGTCGAGCAGCACCAAATCGGGCGTGTTTTTTTCGAGCAGCTCTACCGCCTGCGTTCCCGAAAACGCCCGGATTACGCTGTAACCCTCGCTTGTAAGCAGTTCGTTCAGCATATCGTTTATGTATTTGTCATCGTCAATTACGGCAATGGTTTCATGCATTGTATTTACCCCTTTATCTGAAATGTGCGCCGGTTTGGGGCGCACATTTCTTTTAATTCAAGTCGTATTCCTTACCCGTGTTGCCCTCTTTAAGAGCCTCCCAGTCCCATGCCTTGGAGGTGGTTACATGCTCGACCATGTGGTTTTCAAGATTGAAGTTTCTGTACCAGATAAACGTGCGGGGACGGTTGGGGTCAAGTGATGTTAACAGTTCGTCTGCGGGTTTTCCGTCAAGAAGCTCGTCATAAAGCTGCATTAAATCCAGATACGAAACTGGTGTGTCGGAGACCTGATAAGGGTGATCCTCGTTTATGCCCTTTACCATAAACAGCGGGTTTGCGCGGCGGAACATATCGTCCGAGTCATTAAGAGAGGTGTTGCCGTGATCCGCCATTATAATGATTACCGAATTATCGTAAACGCCGTTTGCTTTCAGGCGGTCAATGTACGCTTTTACCATTGTGATACAGCCGCGGATTTTCTCCTCATAGGTATTTGTATAGGTTGTGCCATTGCGTATCATATCGCGGTCGAGGTCGAACGGAATATGCGCGCCCTCTGTATGAATAAACTGGAACATCGGTTTGCCGTTGTCCTCAAGATTTGGGTTTGAGATAATGCGGTCGTAGACCTCCTGGTCGTCCCAGATGAATTTATCCGTGACGGAATTGAAGCTCATTTTCTCAATGTTGGAGAGACTTTTCATAAAATATGGGAGATATTTATAACCGATGTATTTCATCTGCTCGCCGATATAGTAATCGAACTTTATATTGAACGAATCAGCATTATCATCGTTGTTGGCAATGTGGTATTTTTTATTTGTTCCGTACCAGACAAGGTCGGAATCATAAAGGTTGATGTCATAACCGCGAGCGGTAAGCTCATCGAAAAACGGTGAATCGTTCATTGATTCGGTTGAGAAATGTTGAAACTTTTTCTCATTTCGGTTCAAGTGTCCTGACAATATCAGCGGGATCGTATCACGCGTACACGGATAACAGCCCAGAGTATCCGGGAAGAATGTGAAATCCTCGAAGGTCTTTTTGTATTCTTCATTTTCGTCAACGAGCTTTCCGAACGCTTCAGCTTCAGTTCCATCAATCATAAATATGCAGAAATTTTTGTCGCGGGAAGCGTTTTCAAAATTTCGGTGGGTCGCCATCATTCCGTTTTTGGGCTGAAACGCTGTTGCCTGAATCATCGAAGTTATCATTGATACCAAAAGCATCGCGGTAATCAAAGCGCCGATTACGGAATAAAACTTCGTTCGGAGTTCAAAATCCATTTTTATCAAACAGAACACGCCTACCGCCGCCAAGACCACCCAAACTGCTATGGTCATTATGTTCTGCACGGTGTATACGCTCCAGTCGATAACAGAGCCGTCAAGAGCGGGCAGCGAATTCGCGAGAAAATTTCCTTGAAGATATGTCGCGATAAATACCACAAATTCCGTTGTCAAAGCTATTGAATATGGGGTCAGCTTTTCCGAGAATCGACGGCTGATGAAGTAAATTCCCGTCATCAGTGCCAGAAGCGCCGCAAAGAATATCACGAACATCAGCAGCATGGGCGGAGTCATCATTCCCAAATCAAACCAAATGTCGTTGATATTGGTGGAGTACATTGTTATCGGTTCATAGATGAACAGCATAAAGCACAATGCGAATGTTAATACGATTGCGGGTAAAAGTTCCTTGAATATTGTACGTTTTTGAGATTTGTTGGTTGTTTTTGAAGTTCCCATATTTTCCTTCCTTTGCTGTATAAATGATTTTTAAGAAGTCTTTACAAAACCACATTATATTTTAACATATTTTTTGTAGTTTGTCAAGCGATTTACATGGCGATATTTTGTAATTTTCAAATATAACCTGTCTTGCCCGTATTTATTTTACCACAAGGTATCGTATTTTGCAATATACATAATAAACAAATATCATGCATATTTCAAAAATAAAATTGTGCATATTTAACACAAGATTTACAAACAAGCTTTACAAGGGCGGTCTTTTTTTGCGTAGTTTGGCACTTGACAAACATCTTTTTTTATGGTATAATTATCCTGGAGGGAAATGCTATGACGAAATCAGAACACAGAAAACAACTCTCAGAACAGTTTCTTGAACGTTCGGGCGTCATTGTCGATATCTCTTTGCCTGTGTTCCTCGACGAGGATTCCGCGCGTATCAAGTCCCGTGAGGAGATTGCGCGGCGAGTGATTGCGGCATTCTTTACGGCGCAGATTGCGATTGATATTTGCCATAACGCGGATTTGCGGAAATCCGTGACTGTTTTTGGAAACCTTGTGGATAAGTTTGGCGTTCGCGATGATTTGACCGCTGATGAGCGGCGGTATTTCGACTCCGAACATTGCGCGGAAATTATCTATGAGGACGCGTTTGAAATGCAATGGCGCGTGGAAAGATGTATGCCGTTGTTCTGGGCACTTGGAATGACGGATGGTGATTTGGATTTTCCGAGTCAGATTACAAATACGGATACCATTATGAAGACCCTTTGCAACGCGTTGGATTTGTCCGTGATAACAAAAATCGCCGATGTTCCGAGCGATGGAGATATTCTCAGCAACGCGGACACGGCTATGCGTATGCACTACACGTGTATGCAGGCGCGTGAATCAGGTGATTTCGATTTGAAGAACAATCTGGACTCCGATGTGGTTTCGGAGCAGTATCTGGGGTTCTGTTGGCTGGTCGGCGCGCTTGAGTCCAATGATTGGGATAATCCGAAGCCGATAATTTAATATTAATTTGCGATTATGGCGAAATTGTCATACACGATAGATTTAGGCAGCGTTACCGCAGTGGAGTTTTTTCCTGCGACTGTCGGGCAGGTTAAAAGCCGGCGGAAAATTTAATTTGCACCTGTGGCGAAATTGGCATACGCGATAGATTTGGGCGGCGTTACTACAGTGGAGTTATTGCTGGGGGGAATGTATGGAATTAAATTCTGCTTGTCAAATCGGCATTTATTACGGTGGATTTTATGAACATAACATATAGAGCTGCTAACTTTGATGATTTAAATGACATTTTTCATTTAGTTGAAAATGCAGTACAGCAGATGGAACAAAATAAAATTTATCAATGGGATAGTGTTTATCCCACCAAAGAAGATTTTATTAACGATATTAGAAAGAATGAATTATATGTTGGTATCGTAAATGAAAAAATAGTGGTTGTATATGCCTTAAACCAAGAATGTGATGAACAATACAAAAACGGGGAATGGCAATATATTGGTGAAAATTTTAATGTAATTCACAGATTATGCGTTTCTCCCGATTTTCAGAATAAAGGAATTGCACATACAACATTGGATCATATCGAAAGCGAGTTAAGCATTCTCGGAATGAAAGCTATACGGCTTGATGTATTTTGCGCAAATCCATACGCATTGAAATTGTATTTCAATAATGGCTATCGTAGAGTTGGTATTGCAAATTGGCGAAAAGGGGAATTTCTTTTAATGGAAAAACTACTATAAATTCCGATTTGTTTGGAGGATAATACAGACGGAAAATTTAATATGCGGGTATGTCGGAACCGGCAGACACGCCGGATTGGGGCGACGTTACTTTTGCGGAGATTTTTGCTTGACAAATCCGCGAAAATCATGTATAATGTTATTATGATTATCGGCAACCTTATGTTAAACTGTAAAAATAATACGCACCTGTGGCGAAATTTGCATTATAGATTGATTTGGGAAGTGTTAATTTAGTGTAGTTTTACTGAGACTGTCAAAAAGTAAAAAGCTGGGAGGTGATTTATTATGAATAAGGAATGGTCTGAACTGAATAAAACAATGCAAACGCAAATCTGGAAGGAAGATACCTATAAAGCGGGAATTAATACTTTATTTGATTTACGAAATCGGTTAATGCAAACCTTAATATCTTTCAAAGAGGAATTGTGCAGAGAGGATTTTGACGCAGTTCCCTTTATAAGCGCAGACGGTTACCACAGTAAAACGATTGCCTATTCTATTTGGCATATTTTTCGCATTGAAGATATAGTTGCTCATACAGTGATAAATGAAGATGAACAAGTGTTTTTTACAGGCAATTATCAGTCACGTATCAATTCGCCAATAATTACAACAGGAAATGAACTTGTAAAACAGCAGATTGCAGACTTTTCAAAGCAGCTTAATCTGGAAGAATTATATTCATACATCTTTGAAGTAAGAGAAAGTACTGAGAAGATAGTTCAAAGATTGTCTTATGATGAATTGAAAAGGAAAATACCTGAAGATAGAAGAGAATATTTAAAATCATTGAATGTTGTAAGTACAGATGAAAATGCCATTTGGCTGATTGAATATTGGTGTAATAAAGATATTCGCGGACTAATTCAAATGCCGTTTTCAAGACATTGGATTATGCATATAGAAGCCTGTTTGCGTATTAAGAACAAATTGTATTTATAAGCAGAAGTTCAGGTTTTATCACACAGGAAATCGGCAAAATTGGGATACGCGATAGATTTGGGCGGCGTTACTTTAGTGGAAATTTCTGCTTGACAAATTCGCGAAAATCCTGTATAATATTATTATGCTTATCAGCGATTTGAAGTTAAACGGCGAAAAATAATACACACCTGTGACGAAATTGGGATATGCGATAGATTTGGACAGCGTTACTACAGTGGAATTTTCCCTTGCGGCTGTCGGGCAGGTAAAAAAGACAGAAAATCAAATATGCGGGTATGGCGGAACTGGCAGACGCACCAGAT
>CAYZQU010000026.1:0-12501 GCA_964480645.1 uncultured Ruminococcus sp.
GCAAACGGCGTCCGTTCGGAATCAAGCAACGCGATTCAGGCGGCTACCGATGTCGACGCTTATGCTCCCACAACTCCAACCGGGCTACAAGCTGTGATTCGCACCGATGGCAGCGTTTATCTCACATGGATCGCGTCAAGCGATAATGTCTGCGTTGACGGCTATAATCTGTACCGCAACGGCGAATTTATCGGCAACACCTCCGGAACAGTGTATAATGACAAAAACGCGGAGCCGGGTTATCATGAGTATTATGTTGAGGCGTTCGACAACGAGGGCAACAATTCTCTGTACAGCAGCAGCGTTTTCGCGGATAATATGCCGCCCGAAAAGCCCGTCCTGAATATAAGTCAGGTTACGCCCGCGCGTATTTCGTTTAAGTGGAATTCGGAGGACAACATTGAAATCGACCACTTTGAAATATACAAGAATGGGAATCACTTCATCAACACCAAATCCAAGGAGTATGTTGACACATCGGTTACGGCGGGCGGGGAATATTCGTATTATGTAATTGCGGTTGATACCTCGGGAAATAAGTCCGAGGCAAGCAGCACCAAGAAAATCTCCGCTAAAAACGACGAGGAAAAGCCACAAATCGGAATATCCGACCAAGTGCTTACCGAAAACGGAAAGACTTTGAGAATTGTTTGCACGGACGACATTATGCTTGCCGATTTCAAAGCCGAGGTTAAGACTTCCGATTCCGAAGAATGGCATTCTGTCGGCACCCAGTCGTTGAGTCAGAGAAGCCGGGTTGTAAATCTCGACCTCTCGGATTATCTAACCGACAGCGGCGAGTATGATGTTCGAATCAGCGTTACAGACGCGGCGGGCAACGAGGAAACCGTCGAGTCCGTGTTTACCTATGCCAAAAATAAAATGTCGGAATTTGAGGTTTCGGCGGAAGTGGACGGCTGCTCCGTCAAACTTAGTTGGACTCCCGCATCCGAAGATTCTGAAATCTATTATGAGATTCGCAGAACAGACCCTGACGGAACGGAAAAATATGTCGCTATGACGGGTCTGAACGAGCTTAGTTATACCGACGTCGATTTGTATCCTCACTCGGAATATTCGTATTACATAATCGCGCACGATGAGAATCTGTATTACGTCAACACCCCCGAAAGGGTATTGGCTCAAAGGCTCTAATAAGCTATTCACTTGTCTATATTATATCACGAATTTTCGCGGTTGTCAAGGGGTTTTTGTGGACGGGGACAAATTTTTTCCCGAGAAAAAACAGCACCTTGCTTTTGTGCAAGGTGCTTAAACGCTTGTTTATACGGCTTTTTTCTCGGCAATGTTTTTTTCTTTCTCACGCTCTTCCATTAAGCGCTGATATTTTTCGTCAAGCGCTTTTTCCATAGCCGCTATTTCTTCCGGGTCGGTCGTATCAAGTGCCCAGGTCACTTTTAATTCGTCCATAATCTTACCTCCTACAAACAGATAATTCCACAATCCCGGCTTACTTTGAGAAAACGCTTTACCACTTCTGCGTCCTCAATTTCGTTTAAAACGTTTCCGGGATACTCCGAACGAATATCTTTCATAACCCCAAGTGCTAACGTGTAGTCGTATCTGCTCGTTTTACAAATCGCATAAACTACTCCCGCATTTGTCACAACAGTCATTCCACCAAGGCTGTCGCATGCAAGAAAAGTGCCTATATCTGAATACGAAAACGATTTTGTGGACGGGTGGTTATGTAAGAGATATAATTCACCGGCGAGTGCCTTTCTATCCATATCACGTGCTAAAGGGTTTTCAAAAATATTAACGCTTGAAACTCTCCCGAATTTCTTTTCGTATGACATTGTTTTCGGGTCAAACAAAAACGCGACCTCGTTACTGTCGTTCCTCTCTTTTGCCAAACGCAAAAGTTCTTGATGAAGCTCTTTGAACCTTGCGTTTTGCTCATCCGAAAAATCGGGAATTAAAGGAGGATTTGCCTTTGATATTGCAATATCGGTAATCTCAATTTTCTTGTCGCGCGTTTTCGCTTGTTCCACATTACCACCCCTTACTCTCATAATACCACGTTCATTCCGATTTGTCAACCCATTTCCGCTATCAAATTCAAGAACGCACCTGCAATTGACGATTTCCTCAGCACCCGCGCCGAGCGAGGAATCCGTTGGGAACATCATCTTGTAATCTCCCACCGTGAACGGCTCGTCGATCGGAATCCGCGTACCGTTCGCGGCTTGATGAGTGGGTCTGACTTGTCTGTCACCGAACGTTTTCCATGTCTTGAACCGCTTGCCCTGCCGATATGCCGCGTCCAATGCCGCGAGATTTCCTATCGAGTTGACCTCAGTGCGAGTTACAGTTGCCGCGTGGCTCTGCGAGAACGCGAGATTCGGCTCGTTTCGAGCTGTTTGGGTAATCCATATCGCGAAATCAAGAGCGCGTTTTTGCCGCCACGCGTCAACCCCGTAATACGGCTCGCCATTCGCCGCTCCGACCGCGTTTATGTACACGGGATAGTACTTGTCGAAAAACGACAGATACGCGTTTTTCAGCGACATCACAGCCGCCGCGAGAAGTATGTCCCTTTTGCGCTTGCTTACTTTCTCGTCGGCGAGTATCGCCCGAACGGTATCATAGTACTTGGAAACAGTGCCTTGAAGTTGCTTTGCCATTACGATACGGACCTTTTTCTCGGCAGCGGGCAGCTCCATTTCGCCGTAATAGATTATATTAAGGCTGTCCGTCGCTGCCAAGCTCGCCATTATCGTCACCGCCTAATTTCTCCAATATCGCCGATAATTCTCCGTCAACATTTGCGACGTCTGCCGTCTGCTCCTCGGTAACGATCCACTTTTTCAGATACTCCTCGCTGTCGAGGAACACCTGCTCGGGGGCGCTGTACAAGCCGCAGTTCGCGATTGCGATTCTCGGGTGGATTCCCGCCTCAAGCTGATTCTGAAGCCCCTGCGTTTTTGTCAGGAGATTGTCCGTCTTGTTTCGGGTGAACTTAATTTCGATATCGCCGAGCGAAAGACTTTTCAGCGCGGAATCCCCCTGTAATGCCCGTAACGCGTAGCCGAGAAAACGCTTTTCCGCGGATTTGAATTCGTGTTCCATAGACTTCGCCGCGGATTCCGCCTTTTTCACGAAGAGCCGAAAATTGCTCTTTCATTATTCAATAAGTGTTTCTTAACGTCTTTTTCGCCGGGAAAAAGTAAATGCTTTTGCCGTGGAATTGTATCAAGTGATATTGACAAAACCACTTATGCTATAATTAAAATAATAAGTGCTTTTCACGCGAAAACGAAAGGAGTATTCATAATGAAAAAGAACGCCTTTTCCGCAGCTTTAGCAGCCGTTATATTGCTGTCGGGGTGCGGTAACTCCGTCGAAACGTCCGGTGGAGCGTCAAGTGAACAGTCGGTCGCTTCAACCGAAACGCAAACGACCTCAAGCGAAACAAGTTCGTCGGTAAGCTCAAGCGCAGAGAGTTCAATTGTCGAAACCTCAAGTGGAGAGAATCCTTCCGGCTCGTCTGTGTTCGCTTCAAATACAATGCCGGAGGATTACTCCACCGAGCCTGTGGAGTTCCATTCGACCATTGATGAATTTAACAAACAATTCAAGGAATTACCGCTTACAGATGAAGATCCGGGTTATTACGAGGGTCATGGAATCGCGCTGCGAAGACTTGAAATTGACGGAACACAGCTGTACGAAGCACGCCCCAACGATGGTGAGGTAAAGGCGCTTCTTATACAAATGCACGGCGGCGGCGATCACAAGAATTGGGAAGTGGCGGTGGATCACGCCGTAGCAAGCGGTCTGTGTGTTGTGTCTATTGATGAGGCAGGCTCCGGTGACTCGCAGGACGGTCCCATTCAAGCGCCGGCGGCATACATGGAAACTATCAAGGATATTGATACGATAATCGAATATTACAACACCCGTTCTGACGTTGACGCGACGAAGTTCGGGCTTACGGGTTACTCTATGGGCGGCACACTTTCACTCAGCTATGTGATTTACGGTAAATACAAGCCGACGTCTATTTGTCCGTGTAACCCTTCTGTCGATCTCACGGGCGAGGGACCCGCTTGGGATTGCTTCGACAAGGGCAAAAACGGGATCACGCCGATATGGACAGAAGAACAGCTTTGGGAGTTCACAGCAGCGACCGCAACGAAAAATCACCCCGAGATGTTTACAGATATTTGGATGTACATCTGTGTGGGCGCGGAGGACGACTGTCACTCACCTGAGAACGTAGAGAAATTCAAGGACGCTGTCGCGGCACTCGGCAGCGATAAGATAGTATTTCAACGATATGAGGGCGTAGGTCACGAAACGCCTCAAAGCTGGAATCAAAACGAACAACTTCAATTCTACAAGACTTTGAGTAATTCCTAAAGGGCATCTCTAAAACCGGTTTGATCGAATTGACGCTTTGCGTCAACCCTGGGGAAATCGAATGTCAGATTTCAAACGGACACTTCCGAATTTGGAGGTGTTCGTTTTTTATTTACAATTGTAATAAAATTGTAACCAAATTGTAATCGGATTGTAACCTTTTACCTGTAAGAAATCCAATTAATTTGCGTCTTTAATTATAGAGGAGAAAATTTTTTGGTGTCGGTTACCAGAATCCTTATATTATTCCATTACAATAACTTTCAGGGGGAATATGTATGAAAAAATATTACGCAATAATCGCTTTAATGCTCACCATATCGCTTACGGGCTGCACCGTTCGGGCTATAAATGAGGTGAACGGGCGCGATACGGAATCCAGCGTGCAAGAGGTAAAGTCCGAGCCGCTCAAATCCACATCATCAACAGAATCCGTGTCGGCGGACTCCATTCCTGAGCCGATAATACCGGTACATATCGAGGACATTCACGATTGGGACGAAAACAATCGCCTTTACAACATAGACGGTGTTTACGACAATGTGGAACGCTATGAGTCCGACTTTGAAACGGTTGACGGACGTAAAATCCTTTGGAGCGGAAATCACACTCCATCGAATCAAAAGTATGATTCCGCCGCCGCTGTGGAATTCGCGAAAGCTCATTGGGGCGATGGCTTGGACGTTTGCGCTCCGTTCATATCACGCTGCCTTAAAGCGGGCGGACTTTCAATAGGCTCGGACAGCTCCACACTGCTGAGTATGCAGCTTTTGAACTCCGGATTGGGCTTCGGACAGTTTGTTTCCGTGAATCCTGACCGCACGGTCACGCTCCCCGATTATGCCGCTCCCGGCGATGTGGTTCAGGTTTATTGCCCTTACGAGGGAACAATGAATCATTCGCTTCTGTACGTCGGTAATGATGAAAACGGGAATATGAGGGTGTGCTGTCACAATCTCGCGAACAACGGAAAATACGCGTTTAAGGTGGATAGAAAATGCTATGACTGCACCACTCGGATAGCGCAGGTGTTCTTCTACCACTTTTTGGGTGAGAACGAAACGCTTCCGGACGGAATCCCCGAAAACACGGTTCTGTTCGAGGATTCGGGCTATGTGATTCCGAATGAAAAATACGACCGCGAAAAAGCGGCGGAATACGCGCGTGAAAATCCGTATGACGGGCTGGGACAGCTTGGCGCGGAGCACCTGTGGGCGGCGCTCTCCGAGGGTGGAATCAATGAAGGTTATCCCATTCAGACCGCAACGTTTATGCAGCTTCTGAAGTCCCGCCTTGGGACGATGTATTCCGTAGAAATAAATCCCGACCGAACGGTTACGCTCCCGAAATTCGTCCGGGAAGGCGATGTGTGTCTGCTCTATTGCCCCGGCGAGGGAATGATTTACAGTTCGTTTATTATTAAAGGTACAGACAAAAATGGAAATATGCTGGCATATTCGCACGACAGGGCGAACGATGAGAAAAGGGCGTTTTTAGTGGAAAGCGTCTGTCCGTCTGTTGTCTGCGAGGGTAAAATTACAAGGGCAATGATTTATCATTTTGATTAAGGAGGAATAAAAATGAAGAATTTCACAACAATCATCACGGGAATTTTAGTCACAACGGCGGTTTTAGTCACCACGCTTTCGGGCTGCGACAAGCAGTCCGATTCGGGGAATTCAAGCACGGAACAATCCACAAAATCCACGGTTGAATCCACACAGTCAACCGAATCCATAAGCGAACCCGTCCCCGATGGAGAGCCTACCACGCTCACTTGCCTGGATGGAAGACGGATTTACACAAGCGAAATCAACGAGAATATTACCGACCCCGAAATCATCGATCGGCTCACCAATTACAGTTATGTTGACGGTCTTAAACCCGAGGCTATGATCGACACATTTATGTATTTCAAGCCATCCACGGGGATTTCCTACAACATTTACGACAATCCGGAGTTATATGGTAAGAACAGGAACGGATATAATGAATTCATCGGAGCCGTTCCCAAGAATACGAACAAGTGGCGGCGGGTCTATGTCGGCGAGAAAATCTGCGGACTTACCCTCAAGACCGCAGAAATGGGATTAACAAGGTATGGCGGACAAGGCGAACCTCTGCCAACGCAGCGTTATTATTGTGAGTTTGAGGGTGCAATCGAGCTTACAGGGATTTTGTATGTAAGCTCCCCGGCAGAGCTGTATAATATTCCGGGCGGCGGACTTAATCTGTATTTTCCGAACGGTGAGCTTCCGATAATTCCCAATTCCATGGTGACAAGCTATTCGTCCGGTCAGCAGTCGTTTGAAACAAGCTGTATTTTCAATCACGGTAATTTTATCGGCACTTCCGAGATAGACAAGATTGGTATTGGAACAGTTGAAACCACTACCGCAGATTTGTCGGGTCTCAGATTTGGGGATGTGGTTAAAGTCAGAGCAACGATAAGCGGTTTAAAGTGTAGCGTCTTTCCAAACGGCGTGTCCTATGACGCGCACCTGGATGCCGTAGAGATTTTGTCCGATGTAATTGAACACGATGACTGATAAGGAGGAACACAAAATGAAAAATAAATTTACACAATTGTTAATCACGGCGGTCTTAATCACGGGAATGGCAGGGTGCAATAAACCCGCCGAATCCGAGGATTCATCAAGTGTAGAACAATCCACACGATCCACGATTGAATCCACGCAATTCGAACCCGATTCCGACCCGCAGCCTGAGGGAGAACTCACCAATATCAAGCTGATTGACGGCAAAACGATTTACACGTCCGAGCTGAATATGAATCCCACGGCGGACGAAATCGAACAGCTGTCAGACAATATGTATTACGCGGAGCCTGTAAAGCCCGACGCGGTAATAAATTCGTTCGCGATTCTGAAACCCTCGACGGGAACCTCTTTCAATACCGTTGAGAATCCGGAACGGTTTGACGAGGACGGCGTATATACAGGCGAGGAAGTCAAGAATACGAGCGAGTGGCAGCGCGTGAAAATCGGCGAGGAGATTTGCGGACTGAAGCTGAAATCCGCGGGAATCGGATTCACGAAAAAATCCGACACGGAATATGTGCCAACAGGCAGACTTTTCTGTGAGTTTGAGGGCGAAATCACGGTTACGGGATATCTTTACGTAAGATCGCCTGCCGAGCTGTACGGCGATCCCGGAGGGGATATGTCGCTATCGTTCCCCACAAGCGAGCTGCCGCTGTCGATGGGTGCGGGCTACGCGGACGGCGATGCCGATGCGGATAAATACGGCTCGGATAATTACCGATTCACGGAGATGAGCTTTGGGGAGTGCTTCATTTTTAACCACGATATACGAGGCTATTCGGAGGTAGGCGAGATGTTTTTCGATGAGACAATCGACGAAACCTCCGTTGATATGGGCGGAATTATGCGCGGGGACGTAATCAAGGTTCGCGCGACGATGGGCGCGTTGAAATTCAGCTCAACGGCGGGCGGTTATCCAAGCTTTTCGGCGCATTTGGAGAAAATCGAGCCGCTGGGCGAGGTTATAGCAAACGGATAACAGTCAATTCACAATAATCGGGGGTTAAGATATGAAAAAATACGGAAAAACATTCGCGGTTATTTTGGCAACGGTTGAAATGCCCAATGTACCACCGCTCAACGCCCCGTATCCCGATGCGGAATATCCCATAAGACTTGATGTAACCAAAGAAACCACATTTCCGCTGGCAGTGGAGTTTATTTCCGAAAACGGGGAATTTTATCATAGATTTGATGATTACCATGTTTATACCGATATCCCCAGTATTTGGCTTGGCAAGTTTTCCGAGTATAACAACGTTGATTTCGGCGGATTGTCATGGTGCGACAGCGCCGCCGCAGAAGTCACTGTGAATAATGTGAGAGTAAGCTATGGAATCCGAGGAGCTGCAATAGAAATTTCGGCAAATATTCTGAATATAAAAAGACTTTAAGCAAAGAATCTCCCCAGGGAAAACACCCTCGGGGAGATCCTTGTTACGCGTCTACCGCGTTATAGAAATCTTCAATATACTCGTAGTCATAGGTATTGCCTTTGTGAGTCACCTTGACGTTTTCACTTCCTAAGAATATCCGTATTCCCACATCTCTTACATTATCGGGGTCATCTTGCGGACATCGAGATTCTTTCCGATGCGATTGAACACGATAACAGCGGCATAAAAGGAGTGGAAAAACCATAAATCAGCAATCCCCCTCAACATTAAGGGGGATTGCTTTAAGGGGAATCCGGATTGCACGTACATAATAATTATTGAAAGTTAAACTTCACATTCAATAACTACTCTTAGGGTTATCGGTTTGCTTGTTTCATTCTTGAAATAAGCATAATAGTATGGAAGTGAGGGGTCGAGCGTGTCTAAAACCGCCCCCATAATGCGATCATCATACTCATAAGCCCAATTGGTGTTGTATGTTCTTATACCCGTTACATCGTATGAAATTCCTCCGATTTGGTCGGAATTGTATACAGCCAATTTAATGTAGGTTCCCTTTGTGGTAACGTCGTTGCCGTTTTTGTCCTTAGCCAGAAAACCCGCATTGAAATAGTAGGCAGGCTTATACCAATACGACCTATAATAACCGCCCGCCGGGATAGTCATTACTCTATCCACATACTTGGTTCGTGTCATTGGTAATCTTTCGATTACATTACCTTCAGCGTCACAAATTACTCCAAATTCCATGGAGCTTGTGTCTTCACCCGATATAGGATTTGTATCGGCGAATGACGTCACAGACAAACCCAAAATCATTGAAAGGCAAAGCAAGATACTTACCAGAATTTTCTTTATAATACATCATCTCTTTCTAAACCATATTTAGCAAAATACATCTCAGTGAAATCGTCCTCGCCTTTATTGGGGTTTTCCTTAATAAAGGCATAATATTCATCGAGAATTTTTTGGAAATTATCGGGCAAGGTATATCCCCTCTCAACATAGCTTTCCAGAATATCCGGAATGATATAGCCGGTTTCGGAAATCCACAGGTTTGGCGGCGGCGCAATATCCGTAACCTCATATTTGGCTTCATCAAATGTGTATCCGATGAGCTGCCCTTTTTCGACTTTTTCACCATACAGAACGTTGATTTCGTCCATATTGCGAACCTGTCCGTATGCCAGCAGATTAGTGTAGTACGCATAGCTTCCGTCCTCAAGCTTCAGACAAACACAGGGACTGCTGAGCCGGTCACAGTGGGTTATTATGCCATAATGTGCCACAACTCCCGATTCCTTGGCGAATACGGGAATCATGCCCTCGGCATATACGGACTCTTTGCCAGATTCAACTGCTGTTTCAACAGGTATGCTTGTCTCTTCAACAGGCTTGCTTGCCTCTTCAACGGGTGTGCTTGCCTCTTCAACAGGTATGCTTGCCTCCTCTAAGGATTCGGCTGCGCTATTTTCCGATGCCTGCAAAGCCGCCGATGCGGTAACCGCTCCCGTAAGCGATAATGCCGCCGCTGCACAGATGGCAACCTTCTTTATTGTATTCATTGTTGTTCCTCCTTGCTGTCTTGATTGTTACAGTAGTTACAATTATTCCCCTAATATATTATATCATTTTTGGATATATTTGTAAATACCATTTTCGCCTGATTGCCTAAAAAAACGCGGTTTTTTTGTGCGATTTCACATACATTTTGCCTAAAACGCAGCTTTTTGTGCAATTTTACATACATTTAAGCGTTTTTCTAAAAGCGTTAACTGCAAATTGTATGGTGTTGCCTTAAAAAGACTCTGAACGCAAGAAATCTCCCCGGGGAAAACCTCGGGGAGATTCGTTTTATCCGATTACTTGTAGAGCTTCTGAGCCTTATAGGAGGTGTGCAGAATCTCGTGAGCCTTGTGCGAATTCGGTTCGCCGAGGAATTCCTTGTACAGAGCCTGAATGTCGGGATTCTCGTGTGAGCGGCGGAGCGTTTTCGCTTCGTCGATCCCATACAGAACCTTTGCGCGTTCCTCGCGAATATCGGTAAAGTTGCGTACCGACGCGGGCTGGATAATCTGTCCGCCGCCGTTTACACAGCCGCCCGGACACGCCATAATCTCAATGAAGTCGTAGCTTGCCTCGCCTGCCTTAACGCGCTTGAGCAGAGCCTTTGCGTTCGCAAGACCGCTTGCCACAGCCACGCGGACTTTCTTTCCCGCAACATCGTATTCGGCTTCCTTGATACCCTCAACGCCGCGAACTTCCTTAAATTCAATCGGCGCGTCGTTGTTCTCGCCCGTAAGCTTCCAAACCGCAGTACGCAGAGCGGCTTCCATAACTCCGCCCGTCGCGCCGAAGATAACTCCCGCGCCCGTGCTTTCGCCAAGTGGAGAATCCGGTTCCTCGTCCGGGAGGTCATTGAACATAATGCCCTCCTTCTTGATGAGACGAGCCAGTTCGCGCGTGGTAATCGTAATATCCACATCGGGAATTCCCGCCGCCGCCTGATCCTCGCGGTTGATTTCGTACTTCTTCGCGGTACAGGGCATAACCGATACCGAAACAATATCCTCAGGATTCTTGCCGAGCTTCTGAGCGTAATAGGTCTTTACAATCGCGCCGAACATCTGCTGCGGAGATTTGCAGGTCGACAGATTCGGGATAAACTCCGGGAAGTAGTTCTCGCAGTAGCGAATCCATCCGGGTGAGCAAGATGTAATCATCGGCAGAGTTCCACCGTTCTGAACGCGGTCAAGGAACTCGTGAGCCTCTTCCATAATCGTCAGATCCGCCGAGAAGTTGGTATCGAATACCTTGTCGAATCCCAATCTTCTCAAAGCCGCAATCATCTTGCCCTCAACGTTCGTTCCGATGGGATAACCGAACGCCTCGCCCAAGCTCGCGCGAACCGCGGGAGCGGGCTGAACCACAACGATTTTCTCTGGGTCGGCAATCGCGTCCAGAACCTTTTCGGTGTCGTCCTTTTCGTGGAGCGCGCCTGTCGGGCAGGCGGTAATGCACTGTCCGCAGGATACACACGCGGTATCCGCCAGATTCATATCAAACGCGGAAGCGATTTGCGTAGCGAATCCACGCTCGTTCGCGCCGATTACGCCGATTCCCTGAGTTACCGCGCATGCCGCGACACAGCGGCGGCAGAGAATGCACTTGGAATTATCGCGTACCATGTGCGTCGCGGAATCGTCAATATCCACCGCAGGATTCTCCCCCGCAAACTTGTTTTCGTCAATTCCGTACTCATAGCACAACTGCTGAAGTTCGCAGTTTCCGCTTCTCACACAGGACAAGCATTCACGCTTGTGATTCGAGATAATCAGCTCCAATGTTGTTCGGCGGCTTTCGATTACCTTCGGGGAATTGGTGATAATTTCCATTCCCTCGTTTACGGGATATACGCAGGAAGCAACCAGAGTGCGCGCTCCCTTTACCTCAACCACGCAGATTCGGCACGCGCCGATCGCGTTGATGTCCTTTAAGTAACACAGCGTTGGGATTTTGATTCCCGCAAGACGCGCCGCTTCAAGTATCGTGCTGCCCTCGGGAACGGAATAATCCCGTCCGTTAATCTTTATATTAACCATAATAGTTTATTCTCCTTTCCCCTTACGACTTGCTTATCGCGCCGAACTTACAGTTAGACGCGCATACGCCGCACTTGATGCACTTATTGGTATCAATCTTGAACGGGGACTTGATTTCGCCGCTGATAGCTCCGACAGGGCACTTCTTCGCGCAAAGCGAACAGCCCTTGCACTTTTCGGGGTCGATCTTATATGCCAACAGGCTCTTGCAAACGCCCGCAGGACATTTCTTGTCCTTAACGTGGGCAATATACTCGTCGCGGAAATATCTCATCGTGGACAAAACAGGATTGGGCGCGGTCTGTCCGAGTCCGCACAACGCGTTGTCCTTTATGTAGTAGCAGAGCTTTTCGAGCTTGTCAAGGTCTTCCATTGTCGCCTTGCCCTCGGTGATTTTCGTGAGAATCTCATACATTCTCTTTGTACCGATTCGGCAGGGAGTGCATTTACCGCATGACTCGTCAACGGTAAATTCAAGGAAGAATTTTGCAATATCTAACATACAGTTGTCCTCTTACCGAACGATAAGTCAGGCCGAACCCATCCTAGAGC
>CAYZQU010000027.1:0-4950 GCA_964480645.1 uncultured Ruminococcus sp.
TCATAATCGCCGCATAAGAACCGATAAACTTCTTGATTTCATAGCGCAGCATCTCTCCCGCAAGCTGAGCGCGAGAATCACCATGTGAAGCCGCTGCGGAAATGTCACGGTTGTCCGAGGAAATGCCTGAAACGCCCAAAAATCCCGACTGCTTGTTGAGGTAATCGCTCATCTGAGCGGCGGTGAAACCCATTTTCTTCGCCACGAATGTAACAGCCGACGGATCGACGCTGCCCGAACGCGTTCCCATTATTACACCATCAAGCGGTGTAAATCCCATTGACGTATCAATGGACTTGCCGCCCTCGACAGCCGTGATGGAAGATCCGTTTCCGAGGTGGCAGGATACGATTTTCATATCTTTGATGTCGCGGTGAAGCGCGTCCGCGAGAGCCTGAGTCACAAATCTGTGTGAAGTGCCGTGGAATCCGTATTTGCGGACGTGGAGCTTCTCATAGCACTCAAAAGGCATACCAAACATATATGCTTTGGGGGGCATTGTCTGATGGAATGCCGTATCAAATACAACCACCTGCGGCGTGGAGGGCGAAATCACTTTCTTGCACGCGCGGAGTGCCAACGCGTGGGGGTGGTTATGTACCGGCGCAAGCTCGGAAAGATCGTCAATCTGCTGAATGACCTCATCGGTGACAAGCGTGGTCTTATCGAAAATTTCCGCGCCCTGAACGATTCTGTGACCAACCGCCGAAATCTCGTCCATCGACTTCAAAACGCTTGCCTCGCCCGTTGTAAGTACCTCTACAAGCTTCTCAAACGCCTCCGTATGAGTCGGGAAATCACAATCCATATCAACAGTGCGCCCATCGAACGTCGTATGCTTGATGTGACCGTCAATGCCGATTCTGTCGCAGTTTCCCTTGGCGATAACGCTCTCGTCCGCCATATCCAGAAGCTGGTATTTCAGCGAAGAGCTGCCCGCGTTAATAACCAAAATTTTCATATATAATCCTCCAATGAATTAATTTGTTCATTCAAAACACAAAAGCGAACCTGTGTAACGGAATATTACGTTACACACCGCAATCTGTTTATATTATAAAACATTTTTCAAAAAAAATCAAGTATTTTTGTAAAATTTATTGATTTTTCCGGAATTTTGTAGTAGAATATAGTTAATATGACATATTTTGTTGGAGGGCAGCTATGAAAATCGCGGCGATTATTGCTGAATACAACCCGTTTCATTACGGACATAGATACCTGATTGAACAGGCTCGAAAGGCGGGCGCGACACATATTCTGGCGGTAATGAGCGGAAATTTCACTCAACGCGGAGATTGTGCAATTTTCAGCAAACATACACGCGCGAAAACCGCGCTTGAAAACGGTGTGGACCTGGTTCTGGAGCTTCCCACTCGGTACGCGCTTATGTCGGCGGAGGGATTCGCGCGAGGGGCGGTGGAAATCATATCCGCGCTCGGGTGTGCGGATATGCTCGTTTTCGGCAGCGAAAGCGGCGATTTAGCGGCTCTAAAAGAGGCTTCGGGAGCAATCGAGTTCGTTGCGCATACCGAGGAATTCAACACGTCAATCCGACACGGGAAAAGCTATCCGGCGGCTCTACAAGCGGCTTTGCGGGAATATTACACAGAAGACGTTTCGGAAACGATTTCCGACCCGAACAACACGCTCGCAATCGAATATCTGAACGCGCTGGATAATATTGGAACCTCAATTGAACCAATCGCCGTAAAGCGGCTTGGAGCGCGGCACGACAGCAACGATACCGGAGAGTTCATCAGCGCTTCATCAATTCGGAAGAAGATTCTCACCGGAGAGGATTATTCTCAATTTGCACCTGTGGTGAATGCTCTGAGCGCGGACATTTCGCGGCTGGAGCGCGCGATTTTAGCGGCTCTGCGACAAATGCGCCCGGAGGATTTCGATCTCATATACGACTGCGCAGGAGGGCTTGGAAATCGGCTCTGCAAGGCGGTTCGCACGGGGAAATCACTCGGAGAGGTCTACTTTTTGACGAAGACCAAACGGTACACACTCGCGCGCATTCGCAGGGCGGTATTATGCGGTTTTCTGGGTATTGACAAACGGTCTGCATCGGAAAAATGCGCATTTATCCGTGTTTTGGGAATGAACGAACGTGGGAGGGAGATTCTCACGGAAGCGAAGTGCGAGCTTCCGATTGACACATCACTGAAATCGCTATCGCGTACATCACGCGAGGCGGCTCGGCAAGCCGCTTTCGAGGCTTGCGCAACCGATTTGTACGCGCTGGCGTTTGAAAATCCCCTGCCCTGCGGAACGGATTTCACGGAGAAACCAATAATTATGTGATTTTTGTATGATTGCACAATTTTTATCTGTTTAAGGAGCAAAAATGAGTAAATTTGACGAATTGCGTGCAAAGCATCAACGATTTATATACCACAGTTTTGAGTTAAGTGAGAAAGAATTGGTGTTTCACTTCTCGATTGACGACTTCCATTTTCGACCAAAATGGGTATTTGACATTGGCGAATTCGATGTTGAAAAATACAGTGAAATGGCTTTTTCATTGGGATTAGCGGAACTTGTCAGTTACTGGAAGTGCGCGTGCTGCCCGATTGTGGAAATCCGCTGCGGAGGGCTTTCCGAATGGCAGAAAAAGTGGTGGAAAACCCTTTACTGGGGAGGGTTGGCGGAATTTTTCTACCGTAATGAAATATCGACAACTTTCGAGGAGTTTATGACCATTGATGCTCCCGAACCCGCTCCATTAAGCCATTCTTGGGGAGAGTTATCTGGGGTGATGGTTCCTGTCGGCGGCGGCAAGGACAGCGTTGTGTCGCTTGAGATATTGCGGCGCGCGGGAGAACGAATTACGCCTTACGTTATCAATCCGCGTCCGGCAACCGAAGGCTGCATACGAGCGGCGAAAATTCCGCTTAGTGAAGCGGTTTTCGTACATCGCTCCATCGACCCGACGCTACTTGAACTGAACTCGCGCGGGTATCTTAACGGTCACACGCCGTTCTCGGCGGTGGTGGCGTTCTCAGCACTGTTATTTGGCTCTATTAAAGGGCTGAAGTACATTGCTTTATCCAACGAAAGCAGTGCTAATGAAACATACGTTTCGGGCGCGGAAGTCAATCATCAATATAGCAAATCAACAAAATTTGAGCATGATTTTCGTGAATATTGCACAAAATTTTTCGGTGATACGCCCGTATATTTCAGCCTGCTTCGACCTCTTACCGAGTGGCAGATTGCGCGGGAGTTTGTAAAATATCCGCAATATTTCAAAATTTTCCAGAGCTGTAACCTCGGTTCTAAACACAATATATGGTGTCGCAATTGTGCAAAATGCCTATATGTATATATCTTGCTTGCGGCGTTTTTGGACGATGAACAGTTACTTGAAATATTTGGCTGCAATATGTTGGAGAAAACAGAGCTTTCCGATATGCTTGATGGATTAATGACAGATGGCGAGGATAAGCCGTTTGAGTGCGTTGGCACAAAGGACGAGGTGCGTTTGTCCTTGCAAATGGCGTTCGAGCGTCGACAGGGGAACGTCCCGCCGCTATTGAAGCGGTTTCACGAGCAATTTCCGAATTATGCTCCTGTGAATTTGACAGGCTACTTCGACAAAGATAACTTTGTCCCTAAGCAATTATTACCATATCTGGAGGCGATATCCAATGAACATTAGTGAACTACGTCCCATTTTTGAGGGTAAACGTGTAGTGATTCTCGGTCTGGGACGCGAGGGAAAAATCTGGCTTGAGCTGCTCCGCCGGCTGAATTGCTGCGCCGAAATCGCCATCGCGGATATGAACCCAATCGACCTCTACGACCTTAGAATTCCTGATATTACAGCCATTTGCGGGGAACACTACCTTGAAGAATGCCGCCGATTTGACATTATTTTACAATCGCCCGGTGTGGTCATTAAGGATAAGTTTGATGAGCAAACTAAGGCGAAAATCCTGACCCAAACGGAGTTGTTGCTGCGATTAAAACCTTGTAAAATAATAGGCATTACCGGAACTAAGGGAAAATCAACCACTTCTTCCCTTGTTTACCACTTTCTGGAGATGTGCGGAATACCTACTATGCTTATTGGAAATATCGGTGTTCCACCGCTGAAAATGCTTGAAGAAATGCGCCCCGAATGTGTTGCCGTGTGCGAAATGAGTTGTCATCAGCTTGAATTTGTTCATCATTCGCCCGACATTGCGGTCTTGCTGAACATTTTTCCCGAGCATCTTGACCACTATGTGAATTTCGCTGCTTATGACGCTGCAAAGCGCAATATAACGCGCTTTCAGGGGGATTCGGACTTTGCTGTGGTGAACGCGGACATTCTGCCCGTTGAATGCGCCGGAACTGTTTATTCATCGGCATTCGGAGCCTCCGCAGATGTATGGACAGACGGAAATTCAATTCACCTATTTGGAGAAGAAATCCCGCACGAGAAAATTCACACTCAGCTTTGTGGTAAACACAATATTTACAACATCGCCGTGGCACTCGCCGCTGCAATATTGACAGGTGCGGACTTGCAAAAATGCCTTGAATCACTTCCACATTTCAAGGGATTGGAACACCGATTGGAACGCGTTGCCACTATCAATGGCGTGGAATTTATAAACGATAGTATATCCACAGTGCCTGAAGCTGCGGTTGCTGCCGTGAATGCTTTCGACGGAGCGGATTGCTTGATTCTCGGAGGTATGGACCGCGGTATTTCTTACCAGATTCTGGGCGAATTTTTGAATAACGGAGCAGTCCAAAATGTCATTTTAATGCCCGATAGCGGACGAAGAATCGGTGAACTTGTCACGAATCCGAGTGTAAATTTATTCTATGTTTCCGACCTTGAAGAAGCCGTTGCAACCGCTGTTAAAATCGCGAAAAAACGTGTGATTCTCTCCCCTGCGTCCGCAAGCTACGGATTCTACCGCAATTTTGAAGAACGTGGTCGTCACT
>CAYZQU010000027.1:4960-12390 GCA_964480645.1 uncultured Ruminococcus sp.
CACGCACTGGAGTAACCGAATCCGCAAATTTGCATAAAATAAACAAGGGTAAAAATCCACAGTCGCACAACGCGGTGGCTTTTCGCCCTTGAATTGCCGTGTGAGCGGGCTGACGAGTCTGCGGCGGCTGTTTTTATACCCGAAGCGGCTGTAAAAAAACAGCCCAAAGATATCCGAGATGCCAAAGTTTTCCAGCATCTCGGATATTTTTTGTATAAGGAATTCCGTAAGCTTGAAAAAAATATTTCGGGAATAAATAAAATATGACATACAGTTGTCATTTTTCTATTGGCATACAAATCCTATTCCAACCTTGAAGATGAACGACTGCTTGAGATAACTCCGGCACTGATTTACTCGTGGAGTTACGAGGGTATCAAGCCGTATATGGAATATTGGGATTTTAAGAAACAAACATACCACAAGGAGTACAAATAATTTTTCGGCGCTGTATCAAAACAGCGCCTATATTTTGCAATTTCTTTTTATAAATTTGCAAACTAACGAAGCAAACAAGGTTTTTAGAGGTGTCCGACAGAAATTATGCAAAAAGCTTGTGAAACAATTATGAAAAACGGTCAAAACAACTAAAATATTCAGTAAAAAATCCTAATAAATTGTGAAGTTTTATGCTTGAAAATCCGAAAATTAGCTGATATAATATGATTATTTGAAATCAGAGAATTCCTCGTAAAGTGGGGGTGTTATAATGGCTGGCTCTGTCAAGGATTTAACTAAAGGTTCGCCAATGAAGCTGATTCTGGGATTTATGCTGCCGTTGTTGTTGGGAATGCTTTTCCAACAGTTCTACAATATGGTGGACACAATGGTGGTCGGAAAGTATCTCGGACCGCTCTCGTTGGCGGGAGTGGGCTCTACGGGTTCAATAAATTTCCTTGTTATGGGATTTGTTATTGGACTGTGTTCGGGATTTGCGATTCCGATTGCTCAGAAATTCGGTTCGCGTGACTATGATGAACTTAAAAAATATGTCGGGGCAACAGTGTGGATTGCGGTTGTGTTCGCGGCGGTGCTGACTCTCGCGACAACGCTGCTATGCGGTCAGATTCTTACATGGATGAATACGCCGGATGACGCGTTCTACGAGGCGTATAACTATATTTTCGTGATTTTTCTGGGAATTCCCGTAACTTTTCTCTATAACACCTTGTCCGGTTTTATCCGCTCACTCGGCGACTCGAAAACTCCCGTAATTTTTCTTGTAATTTCCAGCCTTCTGAATATCGCTCTGGATATATTTATGATTGTTGTGTTGAATATGGGAGTCGCGGGAGCGGGTTGGGCAACGGTGATTTCGCAGCTTGTTTCGGGAATTCTATGCTTGATTTTTATTATCAAGAAATTCGAGTTGCTGCATATTTCCAAAAGCGACCTGAAATTCAATCCGTATTATATGGGGAGACTCTGTGCGGTTGGGCTTCCTATGGGCTTACAGTACTCGATTACGGCAATCGGAACAATTTTGATTCAGACGGCGGTGAACGGTCTCGGAGCGCTGTATATGGCGTCTGTTACGGCGGGCGGCAAGGTGGGGCAGTTTATATGCTGTCCGTTTGACGCGATGGGAAGCACGATGGCAACATACGGAGGTCAGAACGTTGGCGCGGGAAAGCCCGACCGAATTCGCCGCGGATTGATTTATTGTTCGGCGCTCGGAATCGGCTACGCGCTGGTTGTGCTGGCGATTGCGGCGTTGTTCGGCGGTAATCTCGCAATGCTGTTTGTTGACACCAAGGACATAGAATCGGGACTTGACCCAAATCAGATACTGGACCTCGCCAAACAATTTCTGGTGATAAACGCTGTGTTTTATATTCCGCTGGCATTTGTGAATATCGTGCGATTTTTAATACAGGGAATGGGTTTCTCGCAGATTGCGGTTTACGCCGGCGTCGCGGAGCTTGCCGCGCGCGGACTTGTAGCGTTTGTACTTGCTCCCTCGTTCGGATATACGGCGATATGCTTCGCAAATCCCATTGCGTGGATTTTCGCGGATTTGTTCTTAATTCCAACGTTTTTCGTATGCTTTAAGAAGATTAAGAAAAAGATTGCAAATACATAGAAAAAATCCCCCTGTTAAAGGGGGATTAATATTTAGAGCGTTTTCACATTAACCGAAAGACGGGCGTTGAGCGTTAATGTGAACACGCCCTAGTAAAAGAATCTGTTTCCGTCAATGTCGATAGCAAGCCGCTGTGACTCGTGCATGGGAGAGCTTACCAGATTGCGGTTATAAAAACAGAAAATATCCTCGTTGACGCATTTTATACCGCAATCGAAAACATCGCTTACAGCTTTTCTGCTGCGCGGATTCGCGTAGTTCATCGCCACATAGCCGCACTGCGAGTAGGTTTGCGTCGGGCGTACCCCGTTTATTTCACACCAGTTGCGGATACACTGCGCGGTCAGAATCAACAGCCGATAATCGGGACACCACCCCGACTCGTGCATTACTATGCGTTCCACAAGATCGCGCTCCTCGGGAGTCAACTCGTATGAGTCCACATAATAAAACGGATCTTCGATATAATCATCACTTTTCAGCTTATCGAATTCATAGCGAATTTTTGCGGAATTCGCGTTTCTCATCGAAATACATTCGGTGATGGTGGTTTTCCTTGTAATCTGTTGTGCTGCCCGCTTTACCGGTACTGTCAATCCACCGAGAATAAGTCCCGCAGAGATGATAATTGCCGATGTTCTAATCATATAAATCCTCCTGTCCTTTGTCCAATGAACAGTATATTCGATATGTTAAGGATTTATGATTGTTTTGAAAATATTTTTTGCGAAAAAACGCGATTTTGAACGAGAATTAACACATTTTCACATAAGGGCATCTTTAAAAGCAGATGTTAGCATACTCTGCCAATTTTTCTTTTCAAACCGATTTTAGGGGCGTCCTATTGACAATTACATAGATATATGGTATAATTATAGTGAACGTCAAAATAAATTTGACGTTCACTATAATTATGATCAAATTTGCCTCGCGCATACGTTCGCTAACGCTCACTTCGCGCGTATCGGCAAATAGTAAACGACAAATAAATTTGTCGTTTACTATAATTGTATCTTTAGGCACAGCGGCATACTCAAATGTCATAAATTCTTAAGGAATTTGTAATAAAAAACACAGAAATTCTCCGCCTAAAAATGGTACAATAATGATATGGAATCCCAAAGCTATTGGGAATTATAGTAAACAGGAGAATGAAAATGAAAAAGTTGAAATTTATGATGGCTGTTTTGACAGTGGTAATTGCGCTGTCCGGATGTACAAGGACAATTAATGAATCGTACGCCAACTCTACCGGATCCACGGAATCCACGCAGTCCACATCCGATATGGAAAGCTCCACCGAATCAACTGCACCCGATTTGACTTCCTCCAAGGTTGATGCACCTATTGCGCTGACCTGTCTGGGAGATGTAATCGACGAATCTCCAAACGGAGAAATTGAGATTTGCAGCGTAAATCAGGCTATCAATAGGTTCGATGAAATTATCTCAAGCACCCCCAAGGGCACTCCGGAACAAATAGTTAAAACACTTATGGAACGCAATGTGCTGTGTTTTGCAATAATGCATGGCAAGTGCTGGGAGCAGGACGGCAAAGGTTACGGCACAAAATATGATACAACCTCTCCGCGATATATTCCAATAAGAACCAATTACATAAAAGACATAAATCAGATTCAAAACCTGTTTGACGGTACATATACCGAGGCGGAATCATCGCACCTTCTGCATCCGTGGGATGTGGTTGACTATTGCGACACATTCTTCTATGAAAACGGAAAACTCTACTATGACCTAGACCAACTCAGGGCGTTCCATGGGGATTCGTTTACTGAGCCAACCCGCGCCACCATTGTTTCCGCAACGGATACCAAAATTACATTCGGTCGTGTGGGAACTCCAAATAACTTTTTGTTTACAGCGGTAAAAGAGGGCGAAAAATGGGTGTTGGAGACCTTTGTTACGGACGCTCCCGCGTATTCGCCGATGTATACCAAGCTTACCCCGACTAACCGTGCGGGAAATCCCGAGTTTATGAAGTTTGTGGAAACACAGGTCGGCGCGGTCGGAGGAATGGAATACTGTAATTGGTATGGTTTTAACTTCAGAACAGAGTGGTGCGCAGTTTTTGTATCGTGGGCATACGATGAAGCAGGGGTTGACGCTCCCGCGTTTGCACGGTGTGATTCTGAGGGACGTTGGTGGTTTCGTGAACACGGACAGTGGCAGGACCGCAACTACAAGGATATTGCCCCGGGCGACAGCATTTTCTTTGACTGGGATCACGATGACAGTGCTGATCATGTGGGATTGGTAGTCGGCAGAGATGACAAGTATGTCTACACTGTCGAGGGAAACCGCTCCGATACGTGTATCGCAAACAAATACGAGCTTGATTGTCCAGATATTATCGGTTATGGTCTGATGAACTGGGATTAAGCTGACAATTACGATACGCGAAACAAAGCGAATATGCAGCGGCGTTAAAGACGACCCTATATCACCATGAGGCGGATGATCGAGCAAGTCAGCATAACAAAAAGGATAGAGCGCGTTTTCGCGTTCTATCCTTTTTCTTCAGCCTATTTTTATCTTGTATATATCCTCACAATACAGCTTGCTGTAAAATTCAGGCAAGGGCTTTTCAGACTTACTTTTCCGAGCGCGACATCAATACAACGCACTTGATGTGTAATAGTAACCGCAGAATTTTATGTATGATAATTAACATATTCATTAATTCTGTCTACCGCAATAATCCTATACCCTTAAAATTCATTATTAAAATAATCGCTGTCAATACGCTTGATTTTGTATATTTCCACAGTTGAAACGCCTAAATCATATTCAATCATAAGATTGCAAAGTTCTTCTCCGTCAACCAACACAATTTTACTTTGGAGATTTTTATTTGCAAAATCTATTGCTTCTTTTGAAAAATGCGATGTTGTGATAAAAAGACCCTTTGTCGCTCCTTGTCCTGCAAGCGCACCTAAAAACTTCTGAATTTCAGGGCGACCGACAGAAGCCTTGTCCCACTGTTTGACTTGAACATATACGGTATCAAAACCAAATCTGTCAGCCGAAATAATTCCGTCAATCCCTTCATCACCTGATTTTTTTGTTACCTCGTCAGAATTAAAACTTAAGGCAACACCGTACAAAGATTGTCGCCCGATTACGTTAAGCAAATTTTTCGTCAGATTGCACAAAATCGACGAATAAGGCTGACGCCTATGAGGAGATTTTGGGCAAAAATGACGGAAAATTTGTAAGTAAGCGGACGGCAAAGTGCGAAGCACGGTCTTTGTGCGGTGCTGCCTTAAGGAACCATACCCCATTTTAACAAGCAATTGTATGACAAGTCGTTCAAAGTCATAAGGTGAAATTCTCTTAATCTCCACCATAAGATCGTCTGCAAGAGAAGAATTAAGCTTTAAAACAGCGCTTTCTATCTGCTCTTGCGGACTTTCGGAATTTTCTATATTTAATGTTTCGGAAATATCATTATTTTCTTGCGTTTTATCGGAATGTTGAAATTAATTAAATTCTTTAAATTGTTTCAGATATTCAAGCGTAATGTATTTCACGCCTTTTTCTGTAGCTTTTCTTCCGCGTTGCGTAATTTTATATACGCCACGCTTTTCATTTTCTATCAATCTTGATTTTTTTAAATAAGTAATTGCCCAATTAATCCGGTTATGTACTACCGACTCACCGCTTGATATAGTGACCTTTTGCTCCTCATCGGAAATACCCAATTTGTCACAACTTTGTCACAACAAAATTTCCTTATTTCTTTCGAGCTATGACTGTTATCATCGGCAAGATATTCCATTATTGTCGGCATATATTCATAAAACTTCAACATAATTAAAAACTCCTATTCTTTACTTTTTGACATAAATTTCCTGCACATAACCATGTACCTGTTTATGGTGATTTTGAGAAATTATTATTTTGTTCTCAACATCAACACGACACATTCGACGTGGCGCGTCCTTGGGAACAAGTCGAACGGTTGAATCGCGCGCGGCGAATACCCGTTCTCGGCGAGGAATTTGCAGTCGCGGGCGGCAGTCGCGGGATTGCACGAAATCATCACAATTCGCTCAGGGCTCATTTTCACGCATTCCGCAAGTGTTTCTTCTCCACAGCCCTTGCGCGGTGGGTCGAGGATTATCACATTGGGACTAAGTCCACGACTATTAAATAACGCGGCAGCTTCGGCAGCATCCGCCGTGACAAACTCCGCATTGAAAATTCCGCTTAACAGCGCGTTTTTCCTTGCATTTTCAACAGCTTCGGGAACAATTTCCGCGCCAATGATTTTTGACGCCTCCCCCGCCATCGACAGCCCGATTGTTCCCACGCCGCAATACAAATCCAGAATGGTCTTTCCTGACGGCTGAGCGAATTCAGCTGCTTTTCGATATAGATTCTCGGCGGCTTTGGTGTTCACTTGATAGAACGATTTCGGCGAAATTTCCACAGAAACCCCGCACATTTGGTCGGGAATTTCGGGTTTTCCGATAAGTGTAATCTCACGTTCCCCCAAAATTACATTGGTCTTATCAGGATTCAGATTCAATACCACGCCTGTGATTTCAGGAAATTTTCCGGCAAGCTCCCGTGCCAATCTTTGAAATTCGGGGACTTTACGGCGCGCAACCAGAACCACGCAAATCTCTTTGCTGTAATGTCCGCGCCGCAGATAAATATGCCGCAGAACGCCCTCGTTCTTTTCCTCATTGTACACAGAAATTTTAAGTTCTGTTACACGTTTTTTAATGAAAATTACAATTTCTGAAAATATTCCGGGCTGAAGCTTGCAATCCTCAATTGGCACAATTCGGTGGGAACGTTCGGAAAAGAATCCGCTTACTATGCCGCTGTCAGCCTTTCCGAGCGGCATCTGAAGCTTATTCCTATAATGTTCTGAACTCTCGCTTGCGACAATCGGCAGAAAATCAACGCGCGACAAATCAATTCCGCCAAGACGCTCAAACGCGTCGCGGACAATCTGTTCTTTGGCGCGCAGTTCCGCAGCGTAAGAAATATGCCGAAACACACATCCTCCGCACTTTCCGAACACCAAGCAGTCGTTTTCGATTCTGTCAGCCGAGGGTGTGATAATCCGCTCGATTTTAGCATACGCGTAGGTCTTGTGAACCTTCAAGATTCGCGCTTCTATCACATCTCCCACTGCCGTAAGCGGCACAAATACAGCCATACCGTCACATCGCGCGATTCCGCTGCCCTCATTGGTAAGAGCGGTGATTTCCAGATTTACAATGTCGTTTTTGTTCATATTTTCAACTCCAATGTTACATACTATTGAATTAAAGCGTTTATCCTGTTAAAGTTGTAACGCTGCCTTTATTATA
>CAYZQU010000028.1:0-12260 GCA_964480645.1 uncultured Ruminococcus sp.
GCGAGCTTACACTTGAAGGCATTTTGTACAAATACGAGGGCGACCCGCAGTACTTCAGCACATCAAATGACGTATTCTTTTTACCCGACACAACAAAAAACGAATTTATTCCGATGGACCACACGATAGTTACCCCGGAGCTGCTTGATTCCGAGGTTGGAGTGATACACTGCGGCTTGTATTATCTTGGGAATCTTGGCGACGTCGATGATCTTCCAAGCGTAGATTATGATGTTGATGAGATTCTTGGGGATAAGAATTATGCCCGCGTGAAATTGACGCTTAAAAACATTTATCTCGATTCAATAATGAATAACAGTTCAAGTTGTCAAAACGCCAAAATTGCCGACATCGAACGGATTGACTGAAACACATTCGGAGGACACCACTATGAAAAAACATATTTTATCAATCACGGCATTATTGCTTACGGCGGCTCTTCTGACGGGCTGTTCGGAAAAGAGCAACACACCGAATCCCGCGCAGGGCGGCGATTCAAGCACAACACAATCCACAAGCACTACAAGTGAGGTTACGGAATCCACAAGCACTGCTGAGGAATCCACCACGGAATCAACATCAAGCGAGATTACTCCCAAACCTGAGACCAGGGAGAGATTTATTTACGGAGAAAAAGAGATTCCCGATGTTGTTTACTCCACCAATGACAACCTTTCGGTTAATTCTTCCGATGGCAGACTGCGAGTTTCCGGACATTCAAACAAGCGGCAGGATAACAAAACTTTAGAAAGTATGGTATTTGAAACACACGCTTTCGGCGACTATACGATTCGTCTGGTCGGCAATGATGTGCGTACCGACAAAGAGCACTTCCCCGGCATAATATATACAAAAGGTCTTTATGTAGAGGTTGAAAAGAATGGTAAACTGTTGCCCGATTTTGTCGTTCCGACTTGTTATGGCGCGGGGTATCCTACCATATATCCCGTTGCGAATGTCTATGATGAGGAGCTGCTTTTTGAAGACCAAATCGGCAATTATCTGGATATGTATGACACGAAGAATCCTATAATCGCTATGCGGTATTTCAACTATACCGATGTTGACGAGCCATTGAGAAAAATCGTTACTTTTGCGTGGATTGAGGACGACAAGCTCGTCAATCACTTCACGGGGACATTTGCCGAAAATACCGGAGTTTCCACGAGCGGATATATTGAGTTCTCAACCGGCGGTTTCTATGCGATTTTCGCCGCGGACGAATTCAAGATTGAAAACGAAAACACCCTGATTGATGAAACAGCGGGAATCAGGTATATCTTCGACTTTGACAAGACAGACGATTCAGGACATTATTTCTTCACCGAGAAAATCGGATGATTTTTCGCTGTGAACCGGAGCGTTCCGACTAAGACGGGCAGTTTTGAATCTGTTTATAATTTTACGCCGTACATTTCTGTGCGGCGTCTGTTTTTATTGATTTCCCGAAATCGCTTTGTACATCTCGGGGCGGCGGTCACGGAAAACGCCCCACTCATAGCGCGCGGTGCGGATTTCATCAAGGTCAAATTCGTGTAGGAGAACGCAATCGGACTCGCGATCGGCGGATTCGATAATTTCCCCTGTGTGATCCGTAATGAAGCTGCTCCCGAAGAACGTCAGAGAGCTTGACTGGTGAGCGTTGCCATCGTCGGGGGTTATGGATTCCGTGCCCGTGCGGTTTGCCGCAATCACGGGCAGGACGTTCGCCGCCGCATGACCTTGCATACAACGCCGCCAGTGGTGCATACTGTCACAGCCGATTATCGGTTCGCTGCCTATTGCCGTGGGATAGAGCAGCAGCTCCGCGCCTTGCAGTGCCATACACCGCGCCGCTTCGGGAAACCACTGATCCCAGCAGATTCCCACGCCGATTTTTCCAAATTGCGTGTCCCATACGCGGAATCCCGTATCCCCGGGAGTGAAATAGAATTTCTCTTGATAAAAGTGGTCGTCCGGAATGTGTGTTTTGCGGTATACGCCGAGAAGTGAACCACTGTCAATCATTGCAATGGAATTGTAAAAATTATTCACATCCCGCTCATAGAACGAAATCGGAAGAACGATTCCCAGTTCGCGGGAAATCTCCATAAACCGCTTAACAGCGGGATTTTCAAGCGTTGGCATTGCAAGATTGTAATGTTCATACCGCCGCTCCTGACAGAAGTATTTTGTTTCAAAAAGCTCGGGCAAAAGAACAATATTCGCACCCTTTGCGGCGGCTTCACGGGTGAGAGATTCCGCCTTTTCTATTGACTTTTCGCGTGTTTCGGGCACAGAAAACTGCACCGCCGCGACTGTGATTTTTCTCATATTAACTCCTTATCTTAAAAGCAAATCCGAAAACGCGTAAACGCTGCGCGTTTGTGCTTGCCTCGCGGTAAAAGCTCCGCTGCGCTGCGCTTTTACCGCGGCATTTCGGATTTGCACTTCATCTCGATAGCTTATTTTTGGTTTTTACGTTTTAGTACTCGTTCATATTTCTTGTCCGAATCGAACGCAATCTCGATTTTACCCGCTTTAATATGCTTGTCGATTCGCCGCGCGTACCACCAATCGCCGATTCCAAGCGGGTTTTCACCGAGAATCCGCCCAATCAGAACCGCCTCGCGAATTGGTTCGTTTGTGAGGTACTTGCGAATCAGGAAATCATAGAAATTCGCGGGTACACTGATAACCGTGCCGTTTATCACCGCACGGAGCGGCGCGTTTTCGGACTGAAGACGTTTCCAGTCAAACGCGTTTTTGCGGATTTCCGCAAGGGAGAGCTTGCGTTGAAATGGCAGAAAGTCTGCAAGGTTTTCGGGTACAACCTCGCCCCATGAGCGGTACGAAACCGCGTTATCACCCGAAATAACCGTGCGTTGAAGTTCTACGGAGTATACTTCCGCGCGGAAATCCGCCAATTTATTGCACAGCCACAAAAGCCCGCATATTGAATACGGCGCGGAGCAGTACCAAATCCGAATCGGTTCTCCGTATTTTATCAGCTCCAATAAACAGTCAAGACGCTTGGAATACAACATTGCGGCTTTGTTCAGTTCTCTTTTCATTTCCAAATCCGCGCCCCATTGCTCCTGATATAACAAATCGGCAATCAACCGCTGATGATATTTTCCGGTGAGCGGCTTTGAGATGTCACCGCAATCCGCCATAAACGGAAGGCATACCACATCGCGGCTGAGTATTTTTCCGTTTTTAATCGCAATTTTCATCGCGCCTGATTCGCTGTCGCCGAACAGAACCTCAATCATTTCGCACCTCCGAAAATGGGAATTTGCTGGGTAATACAGTGGATATTCCCGCCGCCGATAAGGATATTCCGCGCTTGAATCGGGATAATTTCGCGCTCGGGAAATAATTCAGCGAGGAGCGCCCGCGCGGGTTCGTCCGCAGGGTCACCGAAGAACGGCATAATAATGGCATTATTTGAGATGTAGAAGTTGACATAAGACGCCGCCAGACGCTCTCCGGGAGTGCGCGTGGGCTGAAAATCGCAGGAATCCAGACCCTCACATTCCTCGGCGGAAACGGTCACGGGCGAGGGACAGCGTAACTTGTGAACCGTTATGGAGCGTCCTTTCGCGTCGGTTTCGCGCTCCAGAATCTCAAGACAGGAGCGAGATAATTCATATTGCGGGTCGTTTTCATCGTCGGTCCACGCAAGAACCACCTCGGCGGGCTTTACAAACGCGCAGATATTGTCCACGTGTTCGTTGGTTTCATCGTTGTAAATTCCTCTCTTCAGCCAGATTACCTTGTCAACGTTCAGGTATTCTCGCAGATTATGCTCAATTTCTTCCTTTGTGAGGTTCGGATTCCGTCCCGCGCTCAACAGGCACGCTTCTGTGGTAATGCACGTACCCTCGCCGTCAACATGAATCGAGCCGCCTTCCAGAGTAAAATTGCTTAAATCATACATATCTTTTTCGTACAAATCGCACAATTTACGCGCCATTTTATTATCCAGATCCCACGGGAAGTACAGTCCGTCCACCAGACCGCCCCACGCGTTGAAATTCCAGTTTATACCGCGGATTTCATTGCCATTGGTTACGAAAGTCGGCGCGTAATCCCGCGCCCATGAGTCGTTTGAGGACATCTCTACCACGCGGATTTGGCTTGGGAGCATTCTCCGCGCGTTTTCGTACTGCCGTTCTGAAGCGCACACCGTCACATGCTCGGAGCGTGAAATCGCCTCGGCAACCTCGGTGAACGCTTTCCGCGCCGCGTATCCGCCGAACTGCCACGAATCCGTGCGTTCCGGGAATATCATAATACAGCCGTAGTGCCTTTCCCATTCTGCGGGCATACGGAATCCGTCCGCGCGCGGCGTTGAATCAATTACTTCCATAGGTTAAATCTCCTGTTTTTGTGTTAGCGGCATCCTTTATATAGTTATTGTATCATATCACACACAAATTGTCAAGATATATTGAATTTTGTTCGTTTTAACAAATTTCACACAATTATCACATGAAATATTGTATAAATTAAATCAAAGAAATTTGTTGACAAATGGCACATTTTCTGGTATAATAAATATAGCATTAAGTGTGGCATTAATGCGGCGGGATTCAATCGAATTTCCGCGGTGTTTTAACTATATGGAGGAAAGAATGGAAAATAACGATTTCAACCAGAACAGTTATAACAATAACGGTTATAACAACAATGGCGGGAACGGCAGCAATACCAAGACGCTTGCTATCGTTGGCTTTGTACTCAGCTTTATTATCGCGTTAGCGGGAATTATCGTTTCCGCAGTTGCGCTGAATAAGTACAAGCAGACCGGAGAGGTCGAGGGCAAGGGTTTTGCAACAGCAGGTCTGATTATCGGTATTGTGTCGATAGCTATCAGCGTTATTACGGTTGCGTGTTTCGGAGCGGCAATCATGGCTGCTCTCGCAGGCGGAGCGGCAGGCAGTCTGACATTTATGCTGTAATCACATTGAAAATTTGGAGCTGAAAGGGAGAATTGTCTATGAATACAAAGAATTTGTCTATTGCCGCTTTGGTTTGTGGTATCGTGGGTATTGGTGGTTCATTTATACCGTATGCAAAGTACATTATGCCGTTGTGTGCAATCGCAAGTATCGTACTTGGAGGAATTGCGCTCAGCCAAATTAAGAAAACAGGTGAGACTGAAAATAAGAGTTTGGCTCTCGGCGGTCTTATTTGCGGAATCGTTTCGCTGGCTTGGGACGTTGTGATGATAGCATGCACTGTTTGCGCTCTTTGCGCTCTTGCTGGTATGGCAGGCGGTCTCGCGGCTTATGGCGTGATTCTGTAATTTAATGGTTACATAGTTTTATTGACCCTCCCGGACGGCGTTTGGGAGGGGCGTTTTTCTAGGAAGGTGTTTTTTTATGTTTCCGGGATTTCAAATCGGTCCTCTCTTCCTCAGCAGTTACGGAATCTGCGCGATAATCGGGATTTTTACGGCTTGTCCTTTGGCAATCCATCTTTACAAAAAGCACACCGGCGATGATATTTCAATGATTTTCGTATTTCTGTTCGGCGGGCTGGGCGTGTTCCTTGGAATGCATTTGCTGTTTGGAATTACAAACATTCAATACTGGGGAATTTTAACGCAAGCAACGGGATTCATCGACTTCTGGAAACGGTTTGGAACGCTTTTCGGAGGGTCGGTGTTCTATGGGGGGCTTATCGGCGGGCTTATTGCGGGCGGAATTTGCATTAAAGTGCAGAAGCTCCCTGTGGACATTGCCACAGACTGCGGGGCAGTGGCGATTCCGTTGTTCCACGGATTCGCGCGAATCGGATGTTTTATGGGCGGCTGTTGTTACGGTGTTGAATGGGAGCATGGCGTAACGTTCACGAATTCAATCGTGGAGAGCGCGAACGGCGTTCCGCGTGTGCCGATTCAGCTATACGAGTCGGGGTTTGAGTTCCTGCTTTTCGCGGTGATTTTTGTTCTTCTGACACGCACGAACAAGCTCCGCGGCGGACTGTTGGCTCTGTATTTGTTGATATACTCTGTCGGGCGGTTTATTCTGGAATTCTGGCGCGGCGATGAATACCGTGGTCATATTTTCGGTTTGTCCACCTCACAGCTTATAAGTATTCTTGTATTTGTTGGAGCGGTAGTTTTCTTTATTTTCCGAGGTTACAAAAAGCATAAGTCAGAAAAAACTGTATAAAAACAGTGCCGAGTGATAAACTCGGCACTCTTTATATTGAAATGAAATTATTGAACGTTCTCAACCGCGTCCGCGATTGCCTGACCGTTTTCGTGAACAATCAAACATATATAGCCATCATCGGTGGTGTTCATAACGGCACCGTTTGCGGAGGCTTCCTGCATAGGATAGAATGCAATATCAGGATTGTTCTTGACATTATCCAAGAAAGTTGTGAGCGCGTTGTTAACCTTTTCTTCAGAACCCGATTTAGGCTTTACGGCAAACGCATACTGAAGCTGGGTGTTCATTCCGCAGAAAGCAAGACAATATTCATCGCAGTCATCTGCCGAGAAATCGGGGATAATTGTTTTTGCTGTTTCGGCGTCCATCAAATCCATATATGCCCAAGGGCTTTCTGAAAGCATTGCCTTAACGATACGTCCCGCTTTGTTGTCGGGATAGGTTAGACCGCTGTTATCTGCGCCCTCTTCACCGTTGCCGTCCTCGGAATCCGAACTCTCAGTGGGAGTGGATTCATCGGTGGAGTTGGTGGATTCGGTAGTGGATTCGGTTGATGTCGATGTTGTAGAGGTCGATTCATTAACTGTGGACGAGTTGTTTGAACTATTACCCGAAACATTTGTCGAATCTCCACAACCCGAAAGTGCCATCGCAAGGATTATTGCTGCAAGAGCAGCACCTGTAAATTTCTTCATAAAAAACGTCCTTTCCAATTAAGTTTAAGTTTTTTGACGCAAATTCAGTGGAATTTGCAATCCACATTAATATTATAGTATATTGATCTAAAAAAATCAATGGTAATTAATGTTGAATTTGTACAAATAAACATATAAATTTTCGTGATTTTGCACAAAAAACCGCGTCGAATAATGAATCGACGCGGAGTGCATATTACCGGAATAGTGCTGATTTTCCCATTTTATTAGGTACTACCATATTTTAATGGCAAATCGTGGAATATCAACATTGCCGCCAACAATGTTGATTAGCTGAATGCTCACGATAGGCAGCGTTACATTTCGGTGATTTTGCTTGATCATTCGCCTTTCTGCTTAGCGAAGCACTCGCTGCAAAGCACAGGTCTGTCGCCCTTCGGCTCAAACGGAACTCTCGCGGTCTTTCCGCACTGTGCGCAAACAGCCTCATAGAAAGTACGCGTTCCTCTGGAAGCATTCTTCTTGGCATCGCGGCAAGCCTTGCATCTCTGCGGCTCGTTCTCGAAACCCTTTTCCGCATAGAATTCCTGTTCGCCTGCGGTGAATACGAAGTCTGCTCCGCAGTCCTTGCATTTTAATGTCTTGTCAGTGTACATAGTAATACCCCTTAATAAAATAGAATTGACCCTGTCGGATTTGCACCGACCAACTTAATCTCACCTCATTGAGGCGGGTCATATATAACGGGATTTTACCCGATTTATAATTTACGGAACATTTTCCTCAGTTTGGCTCTTGCTCTGGAAAGCGCGTTATCAACGGCTTTTACGTCCACTTGGAATTCATTCGCTATTTCGGTGTAGGAAAGCCCCATTGCCGCCGCAAAGACGCACTTCCGTTCCAACTCGGAAAGCTCGGAAGCGACATTGCTGATCGCTGTCTTATATGATTCCTTGGCAAGCACTACCTCCTCCGGCGTGGGTGCTGGGTCGGCGATGTTGGTAAGCTCGTCAAAATCCGTATCGTGAAGGCTCGAACTGTGACGTTGCGCCATTCTCGCGGTGTTGCGTAACCGATTTGTTACGCATACCGACGCATACGCGCCGAATTCGCCGCGGCTTTCGTCATATCCGCGAATCGCCGCCAAAAGCCCGTCCATTCCATCGGACACGAAATTCTCATAATCGGCGCGGCTGTATTGCTCGGAGAACCTTCGCGCCGCCGCCAGAACCATCTTCATATATCTTGAAATCAGTTCTGTGGTTTTCGCACTGTCGGGGGGATTATTTTTGAGCAATTCAACATCGCTCAACGATGAATAGTCAGTCATAGCACTCTCCCCGGCGGATTTGTCGGATTCATATTTTTTCACATATCCTATTGTATCATATTCAAATGGATTTGTCAATGAAATTTTAAAATTTCTTGTAAAAAACCGCCATTTTTTAACATATTTGTGAGATTTCGGTGTAGTTTTCGGTAATTTTTACTATAAAGGCTTATGTAAAAAGTGAAATTTTACACAAGAAGTCATTTTTTGTGTATATTCATGTCTAACAATTTTTCGCATATTTTTCCCGTCCTGAACGGAAAATGTTTCCACCTTGGCAGTCAATCGCGACTGTCAGCGGGAATTTATCGAACATCAGTCGCTTAACGCTCTCACAGCCGAGGTCTTCAAACGCTATTACTTCACATTCCGTAATGCATTTTGCGGCAAGCGCTCCCGCGCCTCCAATCGCGCAAAAATACACCGCGCCGTTTCGCTTTATCGCCTCACAGACGGCTTCAGAGCGTTCGCCCTTGCCAATCATCGCGGAAAGTCCGTAGTCAAGGAATTCGGGGGAGTATACGTCCATACGGCTTGAGGTAGTCGGGCCGCACGAGCCTATAACCATACCCTCGCGCGCGGCGGTCGGTCCGGCGTAGTAGATTGCCGCGCCGTCCAGATTGTAGGGAAGTTCTTCGCCGCTGTCCAGAAGTGATTTTATGCGCTTATGAGCCGCGTCCCGGGAAGTGTACACAACCCCCGACAACAGTACTTTATCGCCCGCGCGGAGCTTTTTTGCTTCTTCCTTAAGGTTGCTTGTGTTTATTTCTATCATTTTTCACCTCAAAAAACAGCGAATGGTTGACAGTTAGCAAAACTGTCAACTATTCACTGTCAATTAATCAAAATCCTCCGAACAAATCACTGCTCATATCGTCATCGCCGGAGCTGTCCGAATTGCCGAAATCCCACAAAGAACTATCATCCGTGTCGGGAACTTTGGGGTCTTCATCGTAGGATTCGTTTGAATCAATGCCATCCGAGGAATCAAATCCGCCTGTATCCATTCCACCCGTATCCATTCCACCGCCCATTGAACTGAATTCCGCTTGAAGCGATGCCCACGGATTATCCATTGGAGCAACCCCGTTATCGGTGTTATCGGCGAAATTGTCAACACTCGCGGAGTCGCCGCTGCCCAACGAATTGAACTCCGCTTGAAGCGACGCCCACGGATTATCTGCGGCGGAAGGTTCTGCTCCGAAGCCGCCGACAGGCTCCGGCTCTGTTACCGCTGAGCTTTGCGCAAGCAGCTTCGCGGTGAAATCCTCGTCGAAGCCAACCTTTTCGGTTTCATCAATGGGAGAAATTTCCTCAACCGCACCCACTCCATCCATGGAGTCCATATTGAACATACTCTCAGCCATCGGGTCGAGAGGCTGAACCTCGGTTATCATTTCGTTGTTCGAGTCTTCGGGAATATCGCCGAACGCGAACATATCGTCATTGTTTGTATTCTCTGCGGTCGGATTGTAGGTGTTTGTTGTATTAAGCACCAATTCTTCGTGTTTCGGAACACTCGCTTGCGGGGTTTCAATTTTTGAGAAATCGGGCATTTCTATATTTGCCACGGGAGCACCCGCGCCGAGAGCCGCCGCTTGAGCCGCGACCGCCTTGAATCCGCTGTTTACAATTTCAACGAATTTACGCGCCTCAGCGATAAATTCCTCGGAAACCGCTCCTCCCGTGCCTTGGGCTGAGCCTTTCGCGGACGAAACGATGCTCTGCGCGGTTTTCTTGGCGCGTTCAATGATGTCGCGGGCTTGGGCGTTTGCCGCGTTGATAATCTCTGCGGATTTCTTTTCCGCCTCCGCCGTGCTTGCCCCGCGTGCCGAACCCGCGTTTTTGAGCTTGCGTTTCAGCTCGTCAATCTGGTTGGTGAGCAAATCATTGTTTCTGCGCTCGGTTTTCAAGCGTACTTCAAATTCCGTTGAGGACGCCATAAGCTTTTTTTTCGCTTCATCTGCCTCTTTTTGAGCTTCGTCTGCGTCTTTCTGAGCCGCCGAAATGCGGTCTTCACAGGTTCTTTTATACGCTTCCGCTTCTTGGATACGCTGTCTGTATTTGTCTATGTAAGCGTTTACCTCGTTCTTATCAAAGCCCATAGGTATTGTACGGAAAGAGCCATCTCCTGCCGGTGCTGCCATAAAACATTCTCCTCTCGAATAAAGTTAATAACCCCGACTTTGGCGAACCGCCTGACTTGTCGGGTGGTTTTACTATATTTTAATTATAGCACATTTCTTTCCGATATTCAAGAGGTTTAGCAAATTTTATAAATATGTATATTTTGGGAACAGTTTTTTGTGAAAAATGCCCAAAGAAAATGTGAAAAATTTGTGATTTTCATAGATTTTCTTGATTAGAATCGGTTAATTTGGTAAATGTGGTTGTTTTTTGGACAAATATTGTGTATAATTAGAGTAGGGAAGTGTAAGGGAAGTCCGACGCGAGGAGGTTTTCCCGAACTCCGGAAAGGAAATGATTAATTATGATGGATAAAACAATGACGTTCTCGGTGCATGAGGACAGGGAAAATGAGATGAAAGAGATACTCACAACCGTGTACGACGCGCTGAAACAGAAGGGCTACAACCCGATAAATCAGTTGGTGGGGTATATTCTGTCCGAAGACCCTACATATATTACTACGTACAACAACGCCCGTGGTCTTATCCGCCATATTGACCGTGACGAGCTGCTTCAGGTGTTGGTTAAGAGTTATCTTGCAAACTGATGTCGGTAAACTTGCAGAATTTTGAATTCATAAACTGTAAATGACACAAACATCTCGCCGATTGGCGAGATGTTTTTTGCGAAAAATTTCTCAAATTCAGTCCGTTTTTGGGCATTTTAGTGAAAATTGCACAAAAATTCGCGTAATGGTTTTTAAGATTGTTGCGTTTTGGCTATTGACAGATTTTGAATTAAATGGTACACTAAAATTGCAAAGATAATTAAGTGAACATTGGGCAATCTATATAATGTTCACACATATTGCAAAGAAAGGAAATTAACTATGAAAAATTTTGCAAAACGCATCGCTGCGGCGGCACTGTCGGCGGCTATGGTATGCTCACTTGCGGGCTGTGGAAATAATGCGTCCTCCGGCAACAGTAATTCCGGAACAAACGATTCCGGCAATGTCAGCGGTACTTCCGGCAACGGCGGAGAATTGGTCATCGGCGGAATCGGTCCGATTACCGGTGGCGCGGCTCTTTACGGAATCGCCGTTCAGAACGGCGCGCAGCTTGCGGTTGACGAAATCAACGAAGCGGGCGGCGTAAACGGAATGACGCTCAAGCTTGAGTTCCAGGACGATGAACACGATGCGGAGAAGTCTGTAAACGCTTATAACGCCCTCAAGGACAAGGGTATGAAGTTGCTTGTCGGCACTGTTACCTCCGCTCCTTGCGAGGCTGTATCCAAGAAGACCACCGAGGATAATATGTTTATGATTACCCCGTCCGGCTCTTCCGTAAACTGCATTACCTCCGGCGACAACTGCTTCCGTATGTGCTTTAATGACCCTCAGCAGGGTAAGCTAGAGGCTGACTTTATCGCCGATAAGCTTTCCGACAAGAAGAAAATCGGCGTAATTTACGACAGCTCCGATTCTTATTCCACAGGTATTTTGCAAGGCTTTAAGGAGGAGGCTACCGTAAAGGGACTTGAGATTGTAGCTGAAGCAGCGTTTACCTCCGATTCCAAGACCGACTTCTCCACCCAGATTCAGCAGATGGTTGACAGCGGCGCTGAGGTTCTGTTCCTGCCGTTCTATTATAGCGAGGCAGCTTTGGTTCTCCAGCAGGCGGAAAACAAGCTTGATATTCCCGTAGTCGGCGGCGACGGACTTGACGGTCTTACAAACGCTTTGGGCGACAAGGTTTCTCTCTCTGATGGCGTTTACGCGCTGACTCCGTATTCCGCAACATCTAAGGACGAAAAGGCTGTTAAGTTCACCGAGTCTTACAAGGCGAAGTTCCCGAATGCGGACGACCCCATTCAGTTCGCCGCTGACGCTTACGACAGTGTTTACGCTATCAAGGCGGCTCTCGAAAAGGCTGAGGTTAACGACGCTTCCATCTCCGCTTCGGATCTTTGCGA
>CAYZQU010000029.1:0-12195 GCA_964480645.1 uncultured Ruminococcus sp.
CTGGAGCGAACCCTCCGTCATAAACTTGAGCAACGGTCCTCTTGAACGCGCTATTGCCGTTCGTATAGGACCTACAACCTCGTCCGCTTGCCGCATAGTCGGCGCGGTGGTTACTTGGTGAGTAGTCGAGCCGTCGACTATCAGAAAATACGCTTGCACCAGCTCGTCGTAGATGGACTTCGCCCCGCCTCTTCCCAGAATCAGATACTGCTTGTTGACCAGACGTTTCTTAATGGACTTGGTTACGTAACGCCCGCCGTGTCCGTTTGGATTCGGCTGATAAACACTGCGCTCCACAAAATAAAACCACCCGAAAAGCTGTTCCCCCCAGAGCTTAAAACTATCGAGCAACTCTAAATCTGAGCCGTCCGTAAGCGTCATTTCGGACTCACAAAATTTAACCCAGCCCTCTACCGCTTCATCATCATAGTAAATTGATGGGTTCGCAATAAGGTCGTCAATGCGGTTCATCTCCATCTGAATCTCACGGCAAACGGGAATATCCCCGCGGATTACGGCGTCACGAAACTCGCCGTAATACCTTGGGACGGCTTTGTTTGATAACACCGTAAGTCACCTCTATTTTTTAAGTTCTTTTATCATAAGGGCAATAGATAAGGCAGTACTTCCTGCTGTCAGCACCGTCCCGCTGATTTTCAGAGCGTTGTCGACCACCTTTTGACCCTTAGTCACCGTCGAAACCTCCGGCGCAAAAAGTTGATTGTACTGGTTTTCAAGAAGCTGTCGATTTATCCGCTCGCGCATTTCCTTGTCCGTCATTTTGGACAGGTCGAGCTTTTCTTTATGAACGCTCTTTCGCAACTGTTCTGCGCTGGTACGCTGCGCGTCCTCAACCAACCGATTGGCTTGGTCAACCACGTTTTTGATTTTACCGAGCCGGTCTTTCTTTCCAACAACACTCCGATATGCTTTATCTATGTTTGCATCCTTTATCGTTTTTTGCTTTTCCTCGTCGGACACATCGGGAGCGTATCTCCTGTATTCCCTGCGTTTGTTCTTTCCGCGCCCAGCCCTCGGATTCTCTCCGCTGCCTTTGGGGTAACGCCCCGACCCCGGTCCGCCGTGGAAAATATAGTCTCTGAACATTTGTGATGCTCCTCTCATTACAAAATAAAAAGAGGGAGCAATTTTTGCTCTCTCCTCATAAAAGGGCGTGTTTTTTTCGCGGGGCAAAAAGAAAAGCCCCTGTTTAAGAGGCTTTTCTGCTGTTGCCGAGAATGCTTTCAATCTCATCACGGGAGTATTGAGTGTACTCGCCTTGGAAAACGTCCTCAATACCGCAAACATCTTCAATGCATTTTCCGTCTATTTTATTTATGGTTGGTGTCCAAAAGACAAAGGTTGTGTCAGTGACTTCTTCGCCTTTATTCAACAAAATAAATTGAAACACATTTTCGTATTCGTTTACAACGTGAATATACTCGTTTGGGTGTGTTGCCAGAATTATCTGACAAGCTTCTGTTAGGTTTACCATAATAATCTCCTTTCGGAAGTCATCATTTCACAAACTTATTAAATAAATTTGTGTCGATGTTTGAGTAGGATTTGTCGTTTATGTTTGCGAATTTTGCAATCGAAAATTCCTTGTTGGCATCAAAGTTTTTTTCTATAAATGGAACGATATTATTACCGACACAAATTTGGGCATCTATAAACAATGGTTTGCCTTTTTGGATTACCCAATTTAGCGTGTGTCCGGCAACATCAACCCCTCTTTGGTTACGGAACTCATCGCTCCACGCGAAGCCAATCGCTCCAACATCTCCTTCTGAATATCGTTTCCCGATTTGCCGCATTACCTTATTTATGTCTGGGTTGAGGATTCTCACAACATCATTTGGGTTATCGGTGTCGAGTTTGAATACCCGGCAGACCTCATCAAATGAGACACCGTGTCCGTTGGGAGGTCCCTCTTTTGCGGTGACGTCCAACCCACACAATCGAGCCGTTGCCGCCACTACGCAGTTGAAACAGTTGTTATGGCTCTTGCTCGGATTTGTGTTCCTCAGAACCTCCTCCACACTCTCGGGCTTGGGAAGCATTTTGATGTTTTTCGTCAAACTGTCCGCCGAAAGCTCGCTTATCGGGGTATCGCCGATTTTTCCGAGAATACTTCCGACGGCATACCGTCCGCGCTCGATTGCCCTGTCTTTATTATACCCCTTTTTGTTTGCCTTGTCAAGAGCTTTTCGCTCAGATACGGAATGTCTTTTCAGCGGGTATGGCGGACCGTTCCGCTTTCCCCATTTCTGTCCTTTGATTCCGTGATGGAATAGTTCGCGCCGCAACGGATTCATCTCCTCCCAAAACAAAAGAGCCTTTGTTCAAGGCTCCTCCATTATAAGTATAACTGTTGCTTCTGCTTCAATTTCGTTTTCAGCCTGCCACTGTTCCGCGAGTTTCTTAATGCGGTCGACTCTTCTTGCGTCATCAATCTTTTCTTTAATTATGAAGACCGCTTCAATTCCTGCCGCTATAAGACACCCGATTCCACACGCAGCGCACAAGTTTCCCATATTCGTTTTAAGCATAAACATACACTTCCTTTCATAAAGGGCGATGTAAATTTTGCGTAAAACAAAAGAGAATGGGTATCGGACTTGAACCGATACCTGCGACATTTCTGCCGCTGCTCTCCCAATTAAGCTAACCCTTTCTCCATAATAGCAATTGTAAATTTCGCGTGTCACTTTTCCTCGTCTGCCACAAGCAATATTCGCCACTCCAATTCCTTGAGGGAGCGGTCAATAGCTTCCGTAAGAGCCGAGGTGAGCGGCGGGTCAAACAGTAATCGTACTTTCAAGTGAACATACGACTTGACGAGATTCAGTCGCTTATCATCGCCCATAAAATCAGACCATGTTTCTTCTTTGCCGAAGATAGCAAATCCGTCCGGAGGACCTACTCCGATTTGATTAAGCGTAGCGAGTGCCGTGTTGATGTCTGTCGCAATATCAACGTCAAAGTGCGTATAGTCCTCCGCTATTCCGAGGAGCTTTTTGATTGATGTGAGTATGCTTTCCGAATTTTCCATAAAATCTCCTTTCAATGTTTCCAAGGACAGGTGTCGTTCGCGAAACGCGGAACAGAGTCCTTGGGAAGCTGCTCCGAATCCCCGTAATGAATTGCATTGTGTGTCTCGTGTGAAACGCAGACCAGATACTCCGGATTTAGCAGGAACTCACTCGCCCGTTGAATATCCTCAACTGTAATCGGATTTATATGGTGAATGATTATCCGCCCGCCGATTTCCCGCCCGATTATTCCGAGGTCACAACCGTTATCCCGAATTATCACCGCATCGCGGACGCGTTTCCACTCTGCGGAACGGTAAAACGCCTGATTCAAATACCTGTCGAACCCGAATGTGTCCACACCGACTTGCCCGCCGAGTTTGAGGTATTCAAACCGTTCCTCAAAAGTCGGAAGCAACACCAACTCGGAATGACTTCTGATTTTACCCATCTTTAACTCCTGTTTAGATGCCGTATCTCTTATATGCTTCAGCTTGTTTTGACTTAAGAACCCCCAGGGAAATCAGCTTTGTCATTGGAATTGCCATCAAACTCGCTCCGCCTGTTATCGCCATCTTTTTCACGGACATTTCTCCGGTATTAACCGCATGTTTTGTGGCTAACGCGATGGCTGATGCCGATGCCAAAGCTGCTACAAATGTTGCTCCATTGGAGTATCTTTTTGTATAGTCGCTCCGCAATTGGTCAGAATCCCTCATAAGTTGATTCCACTTTTTGGCAGTGTTGTTGTCGGATTCTTCGGTAATGCCCATTGATTCGGCTTTTTTGTACAGTCGCTTGCTAATCTCATCGCCCTTGAGTTTCTTCTCCCGTCTTTTCCCTGCGGCTGTAAGCGAGCCGTCCTTGTTCCGAAATCTTCGTATTCCCCACTTCTGTCCCTTGATTCCGTGATGCTGTAACGTTGTCATCATCGATTCCTCCTTATTCTTTGCATAACGAAAGAGCCGCCCCGAAAGGCGACTCTTAAAGTCGTAACTACACCGGATTATTCCGCATTTCTGCGTTTGCCGCAGGTGATGTTGAGTTTCTGTTCGTCCTCAAGCAGTTGCAGCGACACATAGAACTTTCCGTCCTTGGACCGTGCCTCGAATTTTCTGTTGGAATCGGTTGCGATGTCGAATTGTACATCGGTAAAACCCATTGTCTTACACTCCTCAATGTACTTTTCGTACTCGCCGTCCTTGTAACCCGTAACCGAAACGCAGTACATTGTTTCGCCGTCGCTGATTTTGGTTACTTCGCCGTTGGGGAACGCGTCCTCAACGCTCGGAATCATCGTGGCGTACGAAATATCACTCTCCACCACGGACGTGCTCTCAACAACCGAGCTTCCCTCAATCGTGGACACGGAACTTTCCTTGCCATCTCCGCACCCGCCCAGCAGCATTGCCGCCAGACATGCCATCACCAATAAACTTGTTTTTCTCATAGGAAAAACCTCCTTAAAATATAGTAACCCCGAACTCGCGTACGGGGTTCTACATAAGCCCTTGTAAATTTCGCGGAGCAACAAACGGCTCTGTTAAGCCAAATTACTCCTCAGAATCTTCATTGTCTCCGCCATCCCCGCGATATTCGCGTATGGCAACCATTGCTTTTTCGTACATCTCCTCCATTCGCTTGGCGGATTGCAGGCTCTCGGTTTTGGCGGAAATAAGTTCCTTTTGCTTTTCGAGAATTTCTTTCTCAATTTTCTCTTTGGTCGAACCGAGCTTCAGAAAATGTGTGATGACCTGCGAACTCGCCGTACCCTCCATAAGCTGTTTCTCCGCCAAATCAATCGCGAGTGAAATCATCTGATTTTCCCGCGCTTCGGGAGAACGCGCCGGACGCATTTTCCGAACGGGTTTCGTTCCGCTTTCATCGGACTTCTCCGGACTTTTCTTCAACATTACCACCGCCTTTCCGCGAATCCGCAACACTTTTTGAACACTTTCAGACTGCCCTTAAATCAACCGCCGCATTTGTCCAGCCATAAGGAGAAAAAGGTCAGGACAACGGTGCCAACTCCGTACGGCGGCTGGTTTAAGGGCAGTCTGAAATATGGGATTGTTCTGTAAAAAATCCCGCCGGAGAATTTTTGAAGACCGCCGCGATAAAGCAGGGGGTGTCGTTTCAGAGCACCCCCCTTGGGCCTTTAAGCACCGATAGGAACGGTCTCCGAGCGTGTAACCTTTCGGTAAACATTCATAAAATCGTACTTGATTATCTCATCAATTGCGCGTTCAATCTCCTCTTGATTCTCCTCGTCCGAGAGTGAGTCGGAAGTCTTTGCGATCCGCGCAAGATAGCCACAAGTGTTATACCCTTTCTCTACATCAAACAGAAACCATTGTTCAAACTGTTCAAACGGATCAAAAGGATTGTCAAAGGTCGTCAATCTGCAATCACTTGTCACAATTCATTCACTCCTTTCCGCTAAGATACTTGTGAACCGTTGATGATGAAACCCCAAGTGCATCGGCAATTTCAATTGATGTGTAGCCCGAGGACTGCATTGCTTTCATCTTGTTCACCTTTGCCGCACTGAGCGTTGTAGTGGTTCGTGGGGTAGCCCTCTGCCGCACCTTGTCTATGTCGGCGGCAGTGATAATCTGGGATAGCTTATGTTCACTTATCGCTCCCGATTGTATAGCCTCCCACTCGCGGTCGGTTATGGATACGGGGGTTCGCTTAGCGCCAACTCTCACTCGTGCGGCGGTCAGAGCCTGTTGATTCAGTTTCTTGATTTCCGCCTTGGTAAGGTCGGGGTACGCTTTTTTCTTCGCGTCAACAACGGACTTCGCGATAAGCTGAGCCTGACGCTCTTTGGGAGCATTGAGCATAGCTATGTTCAGCTTTGCATTGAGAGAATCCACCTCGGTCTGATAAACTGCTTTCGCGGATGCGTCATACTTGATTTTTCCGGTGGACATCATCTCTTTGCGGGCTTGATTTGCCAAAGCCTTGAGGTGGTTTGCGTAATCCGCATACATTTCCTCTTGAATCGTCCCCGAGGACAGGGTATGCGCGTCCTTTGTTTCCGCCATCTTGGTACTCTTCTGAGTACGCACCCGCACCTTGCCGTTCTTGTCGGTATACTCCTCATAGGTGGTCTTATAGGACTTCTCACCCGTCTCCCGGTCAACGATGGGAGAACCTCTGCGCTTGAGCACCGTCTCTTCGGACTTTGCACGGGATATTAATGTGGACGCACCCTCGTGGTATTTACCGTCCTCATCGACTCTGCCTTGATACTTCCGCTTAAGAGCGTTGATGTCGTTGTCCTTTTCGGACTGCTTGTAGTCCAGTCTGTGCTTTTCGGCATCGATAACGACCATCGAATGGCGAACAGCGCGGGCAAGCTCATCGGGGGTCGCTCCTTTTAATGTCATATCCGTAATGAGATTGGAAACCTTACCCATTTCGAGGTCGGTGCGTTTCATCACCTTAAACGTTCCCTCTTCTTTACCTCCATATTGGAGTTTCGGGTCAAATCCCTCAAGCCCCTTGAGGGCGGGGGTACTTGTAATTTTAGACCCCCGGCAGGGGATAACGACCACGGTGTCGCCATCAAAATCCGCTCCCGAGAGCCTATCCGCCACTTTCTTGTTGATTCCCACAGCGTCGGCGGGCGTAGAACCCATCATCTTCTTGGAATCCGCGTGTTTGTTATTTACTGTAAGAATCGGAATTTCAAATGTTCCGCCGTGAGGAAACCGCACCAACGCGACTTGCTCTCCGTCACGATAATTCGGCGCGTATATTTCGTTGTCTTTCAGCGTTGGAACAGGCAATATAACTTGGTATTTTTGTCTCGGAAGAGCCGCGGCTTTCAAATGAACCGCCGCCGCGTCACAATCGTCCGCGAATGAGTTTAATAGTACTTTCTTGACGGTTGGATTTGTCACAGAGCAAATTTCATCATACTCAGCTTTCTTGTCGGCAATAGCGAGACCAAGCTGCTTTTGGATTAATTGTTGATTCTGCTTGGACAAAAATTGTGACGGAAGATGGTCAGCCCACGCACCCCAATCGCCCTCTTCGGCACGCTTGTTTATAAGCGAAAGTTGCTTCTTGCCGTCCTTGTCGTAATAATATCTTTGACCACCCGATGTTCCGGGTATATCGGGGTCTTCAATACCCTCTTTAATCAGTGAGCCGAAGGGGTTGTCGGGATCGGACTTGATTGGTTTCAGGACCCCGTTTTTGCCGTCAATCACGGGTGTGCCTTTGGGTTTGTTGGTATTAAATATCACGTCCACGCCATCGGGCATATCATCGGAATATACCGCCATTCCTTTTATGTAATGCGTATTGTCTATAAGAATACGAACCTGCGCGTATGTAGAACCTCCTAGCGAAATATCATCTACCCCTCGCCGAAGCTCCACAAGCCCGTCCTTTTCAATTCCGCCATCTTCGGCGTACCGCACCTTCAGCCGTTTGGAGTCCAGACTTTTCGGATACACAAACTTTGGGTCAAACGTATCACCGCCGTCGTGTGATTCCAAATTATCAATTGAGTGAATGTTCTCATAATTGTAAATATCCTTATGCTCCGTACCGGGCGGGCAAACAACTTTCAAAACTGTTTGCCGTCCGGGGTTGGTCGCTTGCGGAACTCCGCCGCCATACACAGGATAACCCTCCGCCTTGAGAATATAAAGAGCCTCCTCCAACTTCTCCTGCGAAATTCCAAGGGAACGCTCCACTCCGCGCCCCACATCAATCATACCTTTCTCGGCAATCTGTTTTTTAAGCATTTCCGCCGTGGAACGAGCCAGATTCATTCGCCGCTCGGAGTCTTTATTCAGAAGCGCGCGAACGGACGAATCGTTGGAATATCCCATCTTATCGGCAATCAGATTCAGACTTAAGCCTTGGTCACGCAAACGCCGTGCCGTGTCTACCTCGGACGCGCGTTTTTGTTCCTTGGCGATAGCTTTCTGCGCTCGAAATTCCGTGGTGGACATTCCGAGCGCGCGGGCAATTTCGGTGTCACCCATTCCCTGTGATTTGAGAGCGTCAATTCGGCTGAGGAAATCCCCGCCGTGCTGATTGGGATTCTCGCCGCTCCCCAAAGGATAACGCCCCGAGCCGCGCCCGGGAGAGCCGTCCATCTTACCAACGCCATAATGCATCAAAATATCTTCCGCAATCGGATTCATCGCTTATTCCTCCCGCTCCTTGATTTTGTTGATTATTTTGTCAAACGAAACAATCTTGTCCATAATCGGCAAAATATCATCGACAGCCGGCTCGAACGTGACTATCTCGTTGTTCTGATAGATTCGCAGCTCCGCGGAAATATCAATTGGCTTGTACTTGTATTCCAGACAGAATAACGCGCAATATATCATAAGCTGTTCTATATGCGCGGTGACCGCTCCCGTTTTCAAATCGTGAATACGCAAATATCCATCGCGGAATGAGATTGCGTCCGCCGTGCCGAAACAGTTATCGGAGTAATATAGAACCTGCTCGGGTGTCATCTTAAAACCGATTGCGTCATTGACATACATATTCAGCGTTTTTTGTGATTTAGGGAGCTTTATTCCGAGCCGTATACACTGAGCGGCGAATTCGTGCAGCTCCGTACCTCGCTGAACCGCTTTGAACTTGGCATAAGCTTCGGCAACCTTGCTCTCGTCATAATTTACCCAGTGGTACTTGCTTGCGCCAAGGAACGCGTGCTTTCCCTCAATCGAAAAATGATTGTTGAAGTTCATCTAAAATCTCCTTTACGTTTTCGGGATAAACGAACCGAGCGAATGACATCTCGTTCATCTTATCCACATAATAATCCTGATTCGGCTGATGGGGAGAGTCTGATTTTCTTTTGCACTCCAACGCCGCCCAGTGTTTGTCGTACAGAATCAAAATATCCGGGATACCCTGTTGCTGGTCCATCTTAAACACCATACACCCCGGAAAACGGTGTTTAAGAATATCAATCAAACGGTCCTGAAAACCGCTCTCCAACCGTGAACTCCGCGACATACTCACCTCCGAGAATATAAATTCCAAATAAAAAAGAGAGGGCAATTTCGGCTCTCTCCTCATAAAAGGGCGTGTTTTTTTCGCGGAAACAAAAGAGGAGCTGTTTCCAACTCCTCTAAAGTATTATTTCAGTAATTCGTCACCTAGTTCACTCCACACCTTAATTTGTTCTTCCAATATGCCAATGATACGCTCGTCAAGGCTGGTTGATTTTTCGTTGGTTTTTAATGCATTCAGCATTGTTACCATGCTGATCGTTAAGCTACCGCAAACTGCAATAGCAGCACCAACATCATTCGTCGCCGAACGCATTTTCTTCCACTCATCAAAAAGTCCATCGCTTAATTTTTCCAAGTCTGTGTTCTCACCAAACATTTTGGTTTTCTCCTTTTATAAACTATAAAGTAAACCTTTCGGTTTCCATTATAGTGGTTGTAAAATTTGCGTAAAAACCGCTCGTGGTCAAATGCCCACTTTTTTCTCCTATTTATATATAATTTATTATTTTTTATAAATCTTAAATAAATAGAAATAAAAGCGGGCATTTGACCACAATGCCTACAAATGGCTCGGTTGAGCCAAATTCTTGCGGTCAAATCCTAAATAAAAGTGGGTTTCTGCCCACTTTTTCTGTCCGAAAACACGGGTTTTGCCGCACGAGAAATATCAATTCCCAAATAAAACCGGGCATAGCCCACTTTCAAATATCAAAAGTGGGCAAAATCAAAAGGGGTTGTGTTCTTGCAACCCCTTTCAAAATATCAGTCCCACGTCTTTCCCGAACATTTGTCGCGCAGAGTAACCCGTCCAACAACCTCAAACCCCGCGAGTTCACACAACGAGAATATTGTCTTCAGCAACTTTCGGAATCGCTGTTCCTCGCGGTCGATCTCCCGATAAGCGGCATACGCCGTTGGGTCGGAAAATCCCTCTCCGTTGTGCATATAGTCCTTTTTCCTTGTCTAGCCACTTTTCTCCCACCCCTCTATGTTGTCAAGAATATCATCGAGATTAGAACATTTACCGTTCTCGTCAATCATCACCAACTCCTCGGAAGTGCCGAGAATATCACGATGGTCGATTCCGTCACGGCGAAGTTCTTTCAAAATCCGAATAATTGCCGTGTCAATATCGGACAACTCCCGACGCTTTTTATCATACTTATCCGTAGCGGACGCGTTTGTCATAAATTCCTCATAAATATCATTCAGAGCGTACGCGAACCGTTTCAGCCGTTCTTTTCCGAATCCGAATTCACGGTGTAATGCGAGTAGAGCAAACAACTCCCACAATCGTGTAACGGTTGCTTGGACGGTCGGGTCTGCTGACGCAAGTTGCCGCTGAATATGCCGTTTGTAATTGCACTTCATAGTCCACCTCAATAAAAGAACCGATTTCCGTTAATGTCAATGGCGAGTCTGAATTGCTCGTGATACGCGGAGTACACCATATTTCGGTTGTAGTAACAGAATATCCGTTCGGGGACACAACGTATGCCCTTATCAAACACCTCGGAAACCGCCTTGACTGCTCTCGGATTCGCGTAGCTCATCGCCGCGTAACCGCATTTACGAAATGTTTCGGGCGGTCGCCAACCGTTCAGCTCACAGTCGTTTCTGAAACATTGTGCAGTCAATATCAATATGCGGTAATCGGGGCACCAACCCGATTCGTGCATAACCACGCGTTCCACAAGGTCACGCTCCTCGACGGTGAGTTCGTAAGAATATCCATAAAAGGATGGCTCCACAATGAAGTCGTCCTCTTTGATACTGTCGTAGAAATATCTTACCTCGCTACGCGGAGAACTTTTATGCACTGAATCGGCAAGCATTCCGCAAATATCAATCCGGTCAAACGGCTCAATCATCAGCTTCAGAGCCATTACTGTCATCAGTAGTATCTTCCCCATTTTCTCCCCCTGTAATTATCTCGGAATACGGCAGAGAGCGTATCCACTTGCAGAAATCCCGCCATTCATCGAGTTTGTGGTTACGCCGCTCAACAAATATCTTAGCGAGAACCTCATAGTTTAGCATAACCGTTCTGCGTTGATTATATGAGCTTGGCAGAAGTTGAATCAACTGCCACCACGCGTCCTTGTCATTGGTTCTCAAATATCTTTCACGCTGCTGATTAAGTGCGATTACAATATTTGAAAGGGTCAATGACGGAACACTGTCGCCCCAATTTACATCGTCACAACCGAACAAATGCTCGTGTGAAAAGTCTTCAACCGTAAATGCCTTTGCCGTAATTCGGTGCATGGTGGAACAGGAATTGCAGACTGTCCCGACCTTGTAGGTGTCAAACTCTTTCCACCAATATAATGGAGCGTTTATCGTTACCCACACGGGGAGCATACGGCGGAATTTTGAATGTGACGAGCCGCTTTTTGAGAGTTTCAACATAAGCTTCAAATCGTTGACACCCAATGTAAAATCTCCAAATCCATAATGACCGCAATCCTCAGCAAGTTCGCATAAAGAACAGTCCTCGGTTTGACAAAGGACACTGTCCGATTTATCCCAACTATCAAATGAATTTCTCATACCCTCGATGGTAATCTCCCACTGCTTGGAAGAGGGCACGACCGTTTTCAGAATATCAATCATAGTTAATCTCCTTTCGTAGCGAACCTCTGCTCGTCCGAATCGCGGAACATCACGTTCTTAATCTTCGCGCGGAGCTTTGGACTTGCCGCGATAACAATAATCGCAGTCGGCACGATAATGTGTTCAATCCACAAACGGATCTCTCTTGCCTGTTCAACGTTAAATCTTCTGTACATAGTAAGTTCCTCCTTAAATATCAAAATTTGCCGGTTTCTTTGAATCGCTCTATTGCCAGCCTACACTTATATATGGGAGTTTGGGTCCGGGAATATCAAGTTTGAATGCGTTTGCGGCAAAATTTTTCACTGCACTCTCAAGCACATTTGCATTGGTCCACAAGATATTATTTGCAGCGACAAGCTCCATTTCCGCTCGACAGCGGTAATCGGATTTCCAATCGGGGCTAAATATCACGAAATCTGCATCGAACAGCTTGTCCACGTCTCTGGACAGACCCTCAAAACGCTCAAAGTTGGACGGACCGGAATTAAGGAAACGCTGATTAAAAAGCTTTTTTGAAGTAAAATCCAAGGATTATCAAA
>CAYZQU010000030.1:0-11891 GCA_964480645.1 uncultured Ruminococcus sp.
GAGATTTCAGAAATGGAATGACATTTGAAGAGGACGGAAACGTAATGCAGATCATCGAGTTCCAGCACGTTAAGCCCGGCAAGGGCGCGGCATTCGTTCGTACCAAGGTGAAGAACGTTATAACGGGCTCGGTGGTTGAAAAGACCTACAACCCGTCCGCTAAGTTCCCAACAGCGTATGTCGAGAGAAAGGATATGGAGTACACCTACGCCGATGGCGAATTGTACCACTTTATGGATCAGGAAACCTACGAGGATGTTCCCGTAAACGCCAAGGACGTTGGCGATAACTTCAAGTTCGTCAAGGAGAATATGATGTGCAAAATCCTCTCCTACAAGGGTAAGGTATTTGGCGTAGAGCCTCCGAACTTTGTGGAGCTTCAGGTAACTCAGACCGACCCCGGTTTCGCGGGGAACACCGCTACCAACGCTACAAAGCCCGCAACTCTTGAAACGGGCGCGGAGATTCGCGTTCCGCTGTTTATCAACGAGGGCGAGATTATTCGTATCGACACCCGCACGGGCGAGTATATGGAGCGCGTGAAGTAACGGGAGGACGTTATGCTTTTCAAGAACACAAAATGCACGATGCCGAAGAATGTCCGCACTCAATATGATGATATGTCGGCGGATAGCTGGGAGATTGTTCGTGATTGCCTTGATGAAATGTTTGAGGACGATGATGACTTTGTGGTTCTTACACTTGCGGAAATCAGTCACAATGTGCGCTATGTTCAAGCTCGTCAGCAGGACGATGGTATAATTGTTCAGCTTGGGGTTGAGGTTGAGGGCGGCACAAAGCTTGTTGAGAAGTTGTTTTCCGAGGAGAAATGCGTGGAGATTTTCCGCGAGTTCTACGAGACCTCAAATGTGAAAAACGTTGAGCAATACACCGAAGTGCAGTTTTGATGTGGGTTTGGCACATTATAACTCAAAGTGTGTCTAAGCGGTTCGTAAGTTTGTTACGTTGTGACTCAAAGTATGTCTTAAGTGATTCGTGCAAATTCAAAACGCGAGTTTGTTACATTATAACTTAAAGTATGCTTTAAGAGATTCGTGCAAATTCAAAACGCGAGTGACACGCGACGCCGCATAGCGGCGTTGCGCGTCGCTCAGCGAGCACAGATGAAATTGAACGAAGTTCAATTTCATCTGTGCGGTTTTGAATTTGCTTTTTAGATAAGGAGTTAAAAATGACTATTGGTGAAAAGGTATCTTATTTGAAGGGTCTTGCCGAGGGACTTAAAACCGAGGACAAGATTGTAAACGGAATTCTGGACGTTCTGGCGGACATCGCCGAGAATCTCAATGAGGTTGACGAGGAGCTTGACGATGTGGCTTCCGTAATGACTGACCTTGAGGAGAGCGTTGCGGATATTGAGGACGACCTCTATGGCGATGAGGACGATTACGAGGATTATGACGACCTCGACGATGAGATTGACAGTATGTATGAGACAGTTTGTCCTAACTGCGGGAACTCGATTCGGTTCGATTACGAGCAGGCTAACCGCGGCGGTATGGAGTGTCCCAACTGCGGCAAGCGTCTTGAGTTCGTGATGGACGATGATGATTCGGAAGAACTGTAAAATAATGTATAATTGACAATGGACAATGGATAATTAGGGAGCGAAAATCCGCCTTAGTTGTCTGTTGTCCATTGTTTTTGGAGGAAAAACCGTGGATTGGAGAGATAACCTGATAAAAATCGAGCCGTATGTCGCGGGGGAACAGCCCAACAAGACGGATTTCATAAAGCTGAACGCGAACGAGAATCCGTATCCGCCGTCGCCGAAAGTCGCGGAGGCGATTCGGGAATTTGACGCGTCTCGGCTGAAAAAATATCCCAGTGCCAACGCTGTGCCGTTGGTTGCGGCAATCGCGAAGCGCGAGGGCTTGAATCCCGAAAACGTGTTTGTCGGGAACGGCACGGACGATGTGCTGTTGCTGTGTTTCCGCGCGTTTTTTAACTCGGACAAGCCGGTGATTTTTCCGGATATTACCTATTCGTTCAACACGGTGTGGTGCGATATTTTGCGGATTCCGTATGAAACGATTCCCGTGGACGCGGATTTCAATATCAATCCCGCCGATTACGCGCGTCCGAACGGAGGTGTGGTAATCGCGAATCCCAACGCGCCGACCTCAATAGGGCGCGGATTGGATTTTATCCGGGAGATTCTTGAAAATAACCGCGATTCGGTGGTTATAATAGATGAAGCATACGTGGATTTTGGCGGAACAACCGCCTTGCCGCTTCTTAAGGATTTTGATAATCTTGTAATTACAAGGACGTTCTCGAAATCGCGCAGTATGGCGGGAATGCGTCTTGGTTGGGCAATGGGAAGCGCGGACGCAATCTCCGCGATTTACGCCACGAAAGACAGTATGAACAGCTATCCCGTGGATAGTTTAGCGCAGGTCGCGGGGGTTGCCGCAATTGAGGACGAGGAGTATTTTCAGTCCACACTGAAAAAGGTGATTTCCACACGGGAAAGGCTCACGGCGGAACTTCGCGGAATGGGGTTCAAGCTCCCGGACAGTCAGACGAATTTCGTGTTCGCTACGCACCCGGACATTCCCGCGAATGAGATTTTCGGATTTCTTAAGGAGCGGGATATTTATGTTCGGTGGTTCAACAAGCCGCGTATCGACAATTATCTCCGCATTACTGTTGGAACGGATGAGGAAACGGACAAGCTGATAGACGCGCTGAAAGATTTGCTCGGCGAGGTGGAATGGAAGAAAAAGGAACGCGCTCTAAACAGCGGCTGGGTGGTGGATTAATGAGCGTTTCGGTCACGCTGTTGAGGTATGGCAATACCAATACGTTCTTTATTCGCGGAACAAACGGTAATCTGCTTATTGATACCGATTACGCGGGGACGCTGTCATCATTTTACAAGGATATAAAGGAACACAATATACAAGTCAACTATGACTAATAATAAGGAGATGTTTGTTATGAGAATCGAAACCAAATGTTTACATGAGGGCTACACGCCCAAGAACGGCGAACCGCGCGTTATGCCGATTGTACAGAGTACGACCTACCGTTATGACTCTACGGACGATGTCGCGGCGGTGTTTGACGACCCGACCAAGAGCCTGATTTATTCGAGATTTGAGAACCCCACCACCGACTGTGTGGAGAAGAAAATCGCGGCTCTGGAGGGCGGAGTAGCGGCTATGTGTACTTCCAGCGGACAGGCGGCTTCCTTGCTGTCTATTCTGAACATCTGTGAGGCGGGCGACAGCTTTATAGCAAGCTCGTCCATCTACGGCGGCACTATCAATCTGTTTGGTGTAACGCTGAAAAGAATGGGAATTGAGTGTATCTGGGTAGACCACGATATTTCCGAGGAGGAGCTGAATGCGGCGTTCAAACCGAATACCAAGGCTGTTTTCGGGGAAACCCTCGCGAATCCCGCGCTTACGGTGCTTGATATCGAGATGTGGGCGAAATGTGCTCACGCGCACGGTGTTCCGCTTATCGTGGACAACACGTTCGCTACGCCGATTCTGTGCCGTCCTATTGAGTGGGGCGCGGATATTGTAATCCACTCGACTTCCAAGTATATTGACGGTCACGCGGTTCAGGTCGGCGGTGTTATCGTGGACAGTGGTAAGGTCGACTGGACAAACGGAAAATTCCCGTGCATGACCGAGCCTGATGAGAGCTATCACGGGATTGTTTATACCGAAAAATACGCGTTCGCGCCGTATATCGTCAAGGCGCGTATGCAGCTTATGCGTGACTTTGGGTGCTATCCCGCGGCTAATTCCTCGTTCTTGCTGAATCTCGGACTGGAAACGCTCCATGTAAGAATGAAGCAGTATTGCGAAAACGCGCTTACTGTCGCGAAGTATATCCAAAGCACCGGAAAGACCGAGTTTGTCACTTATCCCGCGTTGGAGGGGAGCAAGGGTCACGAGCTTGCGAAAAAGTATCTCCCGAACGGCACTAGCGGCGTAATTTCGTTCTCGATAAAGGGCGGCAGAAACGTTGCCGTGAAGTTTATGGATTCCCTTAAACTCGCGTCCAATGAGGTTCATGTCGCGGATATTCGCACTTGTGTGCTTCACCCCGCGTCCGCTACTCACCGTCAGCTTACTGATGAACAGCTTGTCGCGGCGGGGATTGATGGCGGTCTTATCAGACTGTCGGTAGGACTGGAGAATGTGGAGGATATTCTGGACGATTTGAAACAGGCGTTTTCTAAGATCTGAGAGTGATTGCGGAAATGGATATGTTGGAATTTGATTTCTTTATGCGTCAGCTGACCGCCGGCAAGAACATTGACGAGACTTGCTTTTATTTCTGCGATGATAAAAATCAGACCGAGCATTATCTCGGATATTTGCCGAAATACGATAAGCCGTATTGGATAGGGTACTGCGATATTGAGGACGGCGCGGAGTTTACCGGCGCTGAGGAGCTTGTAAACGCGCCTGTGTTTGACGGACGTTCGTTAAAGGATCGCTGGAATGAGGTTCGTATAATAAGCATAGAAGGTATTTGCCTAAACGACTGGCTTGAATTTATGGAGCATATTTAGGAGGAACATTATGTCAGATTGTCGATTGGTCTGGAGAATGTGGAGGATATACTCGACGATTTGAAGCAGGCGTTCGCGAATATTTAATCCAGTCAGAAATTTTTGGGGGATGAGTTGTGGTTATTGTATTGGAAGGTCTGGTAATGTGTTTTATTTTGTTGATCATCTGTGTTATCGGAATAGCAAACGGTCCGGTAGGAATGGTGGTTTTTTACGAAAAAAGATGTTCAAAATCGGGTCGTGGAATTAGGACTCACCACAAAGGAAAGAATTAAAAGGAATTCGATTATTTCTTCGGTGGCATTGCTTGTGCCTATTTTATTCCTTATACCGGCAATGGTTTACTTTATTAATGGCACGAGAGGATTTTGGAATTTATTTTGGCAAATTTCCGCTATTCTGTGGATAATGGGTCTGTTTGACAGACTTTTTATTGATTGGTATTGGGTGGGTCATACAAAGACGTGGTTTATACCCGGAACAGAGGATTTGATGCCCTATATTCCAAAGAAAACCGTTATCCACAAATGGGTGGTAACAATTTTCGGATATCCGATTTTGGCAGCCGTTATTTCTGCCCATTTAGGGTTCTTAAAAGTTTAGAATTTATAGTTAGGGGATAACGATTTGATTACGATAAGCGATGTAAATGTTGTTTCCGATAAAAAAGCGGCGGATATGCTGACGTTACAGGGGAGATGATTAAATGATGTATGACGAAAAGATTGTAACTGTTCTGCAGTCCGCGTTCCGAAATGCCGTAATCGACCTGCGTGAAAAACATCACGAGCGGTTTTATTTTTACGTGTTCGTATCCGACGCGCCGTTATGTCCGTATGTTTCGGCGTGCTCGTATGAGGCTTACGAGCGTTCACTGGTCAATGATGAGATAGCGGAAGAGGACAAGGCATGGTGGAAGTGGGATTATTGTGATTCGGAGTATTGCGTTTACGGATATGACGAGTTTTTTGGCAATGTGAAGAAGATGTTGGCGGAGCGCGCTGAGGGAATGGACGATGATGAGCTTTACGGTAATGAGTGGAAAACGCGTATTGCCTCGATGGAGGAAGCCTTGCGCCGTCTGGATTCTGAGGGATTTTTCGGCACGGGAGAGGAACGAAAGCGCGTTATAATCAACGCGGAGATTGTTCCGCCAAGTTATGAGGAGCGGCAAAGAGTGATTCGGTTGAATCCGCAGTCGGATTTGCTTTCCGAATATCTGGAATTTTGTGAGGACGAGGAATAATTGTGAAAGCGGAGTGGCTGTCCGCGAATTTATTGGATTAAGGAGATTACGTTTTGATTACTGTTAGTGATGTAAATGTCAGTTTTGGCGGACAGGTTTTGTTTAAGGACGTGGATTTGCAGTTCAATCCGGGCAACTGCTACGGAGTTATCGGCGCGAACGGAGCGGGAAAATCCACATTTCTGAGAGTTCTTTGCGGAGAGCTGGAGCCTACCAAAGGCACGGTCACGCGTCCGCCCGAGCTGCGTATGAGTGTGTTGCGGCAGGACCATTACGCATTTGATGAGTTCACCGTGCAGGATACTGTTATTATGGGCAACAAAAAGCTTTACGACATTATGAAGGAAAAGGACGCTTTGTACGCAAATGAGGACTTTTAGGACGAGGACGGAGAACGCGCTTCCGTATTGGAGGGCGAATTCGCGGAGCTTAACGGTTGGGAAGCCGAATCGGACGCGTCTAAACTCGTTCAGGGATTGGGTTTGCCGGAGGAGATTATGCTCCAACAGATGAGTTCCCTGACGGGTAACGAAAAGGTCAAGGTTTTACTTGCTCAATGCCTGTTCGGGAATCCCGATATTATCCTGATGGACGAGCCGACTAACCACCTTGATGTGGAGGCGGTTTCGTGGCTGGAGGACTTCCTCGCGGACTATTTCGGCACGGTTATCGTGGTTTCTCACGACCGTCACTTCCTGAACAATGTCTGCACGCATATCGTGGATATCGACTACGGTAAAATCAAAATGTATGTGGGCAACTATGAGTTCTGGTACGAATCCTCGCAGTTGATTCAGCGTATGATTAAACAGCAGAACAAGAAAGCCGAGGAGAAAATCAAGGAATTACAGAGCTTTATTGCGCGGTTCTCGGCGAACAAATCCAAGTCCAAGCAGGCGACTTCAAGGCGGAAATTGCTCGACAAGCTGACTGTGGAGGAAATGCCCGCTTCATCGCGGAAATATCCGTATATCGGGTTCGATATGGAACGCGAGGCGGGCAAGGATATTTTGCAGGTTACGGGACTTTCCAAGACCGTGGACGGCGTGAAGGTGCTGAACAATGTGAGCTTTACCGTGGCAAAGGGCGACAAGATAGCGTTTGTGGGAACAAACGAAATCGCCATTACTACACTGTTTCGTATTCTTACCGAGGAAACCGAACCCGATGAGGGTACTTTCAAATGGGGCGGGACGATTACCACAAGCTACTTTCCGAATGACAACTCCGCGTTTTTCAACGGGTGTGAGCTGTCCATTATCGACTGGATTCGGCAATATTCCACGGACGAAACGGAGAGTTATCTTCGCGGATTCTTAGGCAGAATGCTGTTCAGCGGAGACGATGTTTACAAACCCGTCAACGTGCTTTCGGGTGGCGAAAAGGTAAGGTGTATGTTCTCGCGAATGATGTTGTTCCACTCAAATGTGCTGATTCTCGACAGACCCACTAACCACCTCGATTTGGAGAGCATTACGGCGGTGAATAACGGGCTTTCCGAGTTTAAGGGGAATGTGCTGTTCGCGAGCCACGACCACGAGATTCTGGACACCGTTCCGAATCGAATCATAGAAATCACCGAGAACGGCTGCTATGACCGTCAGGGCAACTATGACGAGTATGTGGAGTGGAGAAAAGAGAATGTCGGAGGGTCATTATCTATATGAAACGTGAAATCAAGTTCATGTTTGACTACAATTGTGCTCCGTTGTGGCTTAGTGGTGAGGAATATTGGGACTATTTGGTGAACAGCAACGGATATTTTGTCGGATTCCGATACACATTGATTAGCTTGGAGCCATTCGAGGAGGAAACGACAGAAATAAGGGTACCCGAAAACCGGCTAAAAGGAGAGGTCGAGCTTGAGGAAAAGGTGAAACTTATTTTTGAAACATACTCACGTATCTTTGAATGGGATACTTTTCAGGGCGGTAAGCCATTCGGCGCGTTTGCGGATGAGAATGATAAAAACAATTTTTATGATGCGTGTGATTATGTTGTCAAGCGTATGAAGGAAATTTTCGGCGATGAATTTTCAGTATACGAACCTCATATGAAATTGATTCAAAAGCGTTTTCTTTATCCCAGACCAAAACTGAAACTAAGTGAGGGAAGAGGCGCGAAAGTTTTTTAAGAAAGAATGATTTTATGAATTACATTATCCTCGATATGGAATGGAATCAGGCGCTCAGCAACGCCCAGATGGTGCGTTCGCCTGTTATGCTGTACGGCGAGATAATCCAGATCGGCGCGATAAAGGTGAATGAGAAATTCGAGTATCTGGACAAAATCAAGATAAACGTGCGCCCGAAATTCTACACCAAGATGAATCCCCATGTGGAAAAAATTACGGGGATAAGCGGCGAACAGCTTAAAATCGGCGAGACGTTTCCAATGGCGTTTAAGCGGTTCTCCGAGTGGTGCGGAACGGAATTTCGATTCATTACATGGGGATTTGACGACATCGGAATCCTTGCGGACAATCTTGCACTGTACGGATTGGATACGAGTTTTGGCGCGGATTACATAAATCTGCAGTTGATTTACAATCGGCAGATGAAATCCGAACACCTGCAATCCGCGCTTTCCACCGCTGCGGAGACTCTCGGAATCCCGCTTGACGTGCAGGTTCACGACGCTTTTAACGATGCGTTTTTGACGTATGAGGTGTGTAAGAAGCTGGATATGTCGCTTGGTATCGCGGAATACTCGGAGTATGCGGCGGCAATTCCCGCGCCCGTTTACAAGGACGCGATAGACGGAGTTACAGACCCGAAGAAAATGTTGGCAGAGTCGCGCATAACGTCTGTGGAATGTCCGAAATGCGGAGTGAAGCTTTTCTTCAAGGACTGGATTTTCAGCGGGAAAAACTGCAAGTCCATCGCGAGGTGCGAAAAGTGCGGCGCGTATCTCTTGAAAGTTAAGGCGGTTAAAATCTCCGAGGAAAATTATACGGCGATTAGGACGTTGTATAACGCCGATGAGGAGGATGAGAAATCCTTTGCGGCAAAGCTGAAAAAGCGGGAGGAACGACGAATCGCGCGAATCAAGGCGCAGAAAGGACTTAAGAATGATAACAACGGTGATGTTTGATTTGGACGGAACGCTTTTGCCGTTTGAGCAGGACGATTTCGTGAAGCTGTATTTCGGGGAGCTGTGTAAGGTAACGCAACCTCTCGGATATGAGCCGAAAGCTTTTGTGGCGGACATCTGGAAAGCTACCGAGGCGATGGTAAAGAACGACGGTTCGCGGACCAATCACAACGCGTTTTGGGAGACGTTCCGTGCGAAAAATACCAATAAACCCGATATTGAGCCGATTTGCGATGATTTTTACGTTAATGAGTTCGATGGCGTGAAACGCTGTCTGAAATATAAAATCTCTCGTAAACCGCTGATTGAGAGGCTTCACAAAGCGGGATTGGATGTGATTCTCGCGACTAATCCGATTTTTCCGATATGCGCCGTGGAAACACGTTTGGCGTGGGTGGGGCTTTCTACGAAGGATTTTTCATACATAACAAGCTATGAGAACAGTCGTTTTTCCAAGCCAAATCCAAAGTATTTTACCGAGATTCTGGAAAAGCACGGAAAATCCGCAGAGGAATGTGTGATGATCGGGAACAGTGTTCCGGAGGATATTGTTCCGACTAAGGCGCTTGGAATCAAGAGTTATTTGATTCCAGAATTTCTGGAGAATCCCGATGGCGTGGACATAGGCGGATTTAAGGCGTTTACACTCGATGGGGCTTGTGAGGATATTTTGTCGCATATATGAATTTTGCGCTCTCGATTCGCATAAATTCTACAAAGGCTTATCGGGGGTGACAAAATGGTTTTCAGCTTCAACGACTTGCGGTGCAAGGAAATTATCAACGTCAAGACCGGCGCGCGGCTCGGTTATCCCGACGATATCGAGTTCGACAACTGCACTGCCAAAATCTGCCGTATTATTGTTTTCGGCAAGGCGCGTTTCTTCGGGCTGTTCGGGCGCGAGGAAGATTTGTTCATCAAATGGTGCGATATTGAAGTTATAGGCGAGGATACTATTCTCGTTTCTTGCGATACTCCGGCAAATTGCACAAATTGTCGGAGAAAAGGCAGAGGAAGTTTGTTTAAATAGACAAATAAAAAATACTTGAAATAAAAGGCGAAATATGGTATAATACTATGGTAAATGTGTATTCGCCGAAAATCGGCGGGTTAGCAAATACACACACGGACGGTGCGGCTTAGGGTGCGCGGTGTTGCAGACAGCTTGTTTTGCGGGCTTGGGCAATCGCGTCTGGGCGGCAAATCCGTGGCGGAAAATCGGACGTTAGTCCAAATTTAACCAAAATCAGGAGGAAAACACAATGGCAGTAGTATCTATGAAGCAGCTTCTTGAGGCGGGTGTTCACTTCGGACATCAGACAAGACGCTGGAATCCGAAAATGGCTCCTTATATCTTTACGGAGCGCAACGGTATTTACATCATTGACTTGCAGAAGACAGTAAAGAAATTGGACGAGGCTTATAACTTCGTTCACGATGTAGTGGCAAACGGCGGTGAGATTCTGTTTGTCGGCACCAAGAAGCAGGCTGCTGATTCCATCAAGGAGGAGGCTACCCGCGCGGGCGCTCATTATGTAAACGCGCGTAGGCTCGGCGCTATGATGACCAACTTCAAGACCATTCAAAGACGTATAGCTCGTCTTGAACAGCTTCACACAATGGAGACAGACGGCACATTCGACCTGCTCCCCAAGAAAGAGGTTATCAAGCTGAATCTTGAAATTGAAAAGCTTGAGAAGTTCCTCGGTGGTATCAAGAATATGAAGAAGCTCCCCGGCGCGCTGTTTGTCGTTGACCCGCGCAAGGAGAAGATTGCGGTTGCCGAGGCTAAGAAGCTCGGTATTCCGATTGTGGCGATTGTCGACACTAACTGTGACCCGGACGAGATTGACTATGTAATCCCCGGAAACGATGACGCGATCCGCGCGGTTAAGCTGATTGCGGGCGCAATGGCGGATGCGGTTATTTCCGCGAACCAAGGCGTTGCAACCGAGGAACAGCCGGTTGAAGCCGCTGAATAATCCAATAAAATTAAGGAGAACGATGATATGGCTAATGTAAGCATTAATGATATTAAAGAGCTTCGCGATATGACGGGGTGCGGACTTTCCGACTGCAAAAAGGCACTTAACGACGCCAACGGCGACCGTGATGAGGCTGTAAAGATTCTGCGTGAGATGGGTCTTGCAAAGTCCGCGAAGAAAGCGGGCAGAATTGCCGCCGAGGGTATCGTAAAGACCAAAGTCGAGGGCAACAAGGGCATTATCGTGGAAATCAACTGCGAGACTGACTTCGCGGCTAAGTCCGATAGATTTATCGAATTGGTGGAGACTATCGCAGATACGATTCTCAAGAGCGATGTTAACGATGTTGACGCGCTTATGAACGTTACCGCGTCGGGAACTTCCCAGACCGTTTCCGAGTACCTTGCGGAGAAGATTGGTGTTATCAGCGAGAATATCAAGATTCGCCGCTTTGACAGAATGGAGGGTACTCTGATTCAATATATGCACGATGGCGGTAGAATCGGTACACTGGTTAAGATTTCCACCGACAAGCCCGACGACGCGGAGATCCTCGCGGCGGCTAAGAACGCGGCTCTCCAGATTACCGCTATGAACGCTCAGTATATCAACAAGGCGGATATTCCCGCTGATGTTATGGCGAACGAGAAAGAGGTTCAGGTTAAGCTTGTTGAGCAGGAGGGCAAGCCCGCGAATGTTGCCGAGAAGATTGTCGAGGGTCGTTTGCGCAAGTTTGCCGAGGAGATTTGCTTGATGGAGCAGACCTACTTCAAGGACAACACCACTTCCGTTGGAAAGTATTTGGATTCCGTTGCCAAGGCTCAGGGCGCGTCTCTCAAGATTGAGCAGTTTGTTCGTTATGAGCGCGGCGAGGGCATTGAGAAGAAGTCCGAGAACTTTGCCGATGAAGTTGCGTCTATGATTAAGTAATTTTCATTATACTGAATCGCGGTTTAAACAAGTTTTTTAAAAAGCGAATAGTTATAAAAAATTAGATTTTGATGGGGGG
>CAYZQU010000031.1:0-11804 GCA_964480645.1 uncultured Ruminococcus sp.
ATTTCGCATATTCGCCGATATTCGGGCAAAGCACGGCTATTTCGCGGTAACGCAGTCCTTTTTCGGCGGTAAGACGCTTGATTTTCGCGCAGACGAAATCCAGCTCGGAGTAGACGTTACCCGCGCTGATAATCTCAACGGAATCCTCGGCTGAAGAATCGGATTTTCCACCCTGAAACAGATTCCGCGCGAGTTCGGACAACGGCGAATCGTCCGCTGTTTTTTCGGGCGCGGAATGTGAAAACTCCACGGGAATTTCGTCGTTCTTTGCCGCGTCACACAGACGCGCGATGTTGGAATTAGCCGCCGCGAATACCTCGCGATTGCTGTCATAATCCGTGACGAATCCCAGCGTAATATTCGCCGATTTGCCTATAAGTCTGCACAGAAAATCCATCTGCCCGCTTGTGAAATCGTTGAAGCAGTCTACAAAAATATCCGCGCCGAAAAGGGGATTGTCGGCATGTCGGGAGATATAATCCGCCGCAAGTGTAATCACATCGGGCTTGTCAATATAGTCGGAGAGTTTCAACTCGTATTCCGTGTACAGTAAGGAAGCGTCTTGCAGCTTCCTCGCCAGCGGCGAATTTACGGGAATCTTCTCATTGTCCGATTCGGTGAGAGAAAGCTCTAAATCCCGCGCGGAAATTCCGGCGGTTTTCAGTGTGGAAACGGTCTGAACCATCTTCTCACTGAACCCTTGCCGCGTTGAGATTCCCGCAAGCGCGGAAAGCTCTCCGCTCCATTCCGAAAGGGTCTTGTGCATAATTACATTCTTCACAATATCGTCCGCGAGGGGACGGTTTTCGCCGCTGAACTTAAGGATTTCGCCCGAAAGCCCCGAAAACGTTGTGATTTTGATGTCCTCAAGACGCGCCAGTAACCCTTTATTCTCGAGAATCCGATACACCGCGTGTTCCGTTTCATACTCAAACTGCTCCGGCACGATATAGACGATTCCGCGCCGTGCCGCACCGCTCTCCAATAACGAAATCAGTTCTCCGCGCACGCCCGCGCCAATATCGCGGTTTGCCCTTTCGGTGATGAATTTAATCATTTTAACTCCTTTTATAAACGAAGCTGTTGCCCTGTTTGCCTATCTTTTCAATTATTCCCGCGCTCCGCAGAACCTCCGTTCGCAGTGAGCTTTTGGATTCCTTTGCCAACTTGGAAAGCTCCGCTTTGGTGAATTTTTCGGGTAGATTATCGGGGAGAAAGATTTCATAATCCCGTGGATTTTCTAGTCGGATTTCATCGACAATCTCTGTCGGGTAATTTTCAATCACGCATTTTTTCTTCGCGGATCTATTTCTCAAGTCCGGAAGCGTCCCTTTGAAATATACGCGCTTTTGGACCTTTAATTTCGTGATAATGACAGTGAGATTTTCGTTACGGAGCAGCTCCCGCAATGAGTACAGTTCCTCAAAGACTTTAAGCATTGAGCGCGTTTTTCGCGGATTGGACTGTGAAACCACCTCGCCGCTGTCCTTGTCAATAAATAACGTCCGTGATTCGCAGATCATCGGGTGTACAACGTTCACCCGTGAGAATTCCAGAAACGTCCGCAGCTTCGGAATCAGCCTGTAAAGCGCTTTCGTCTGAATTTCAAAGATTCCGTTCTCGCTTACCGCGTCCGCGAAAAAGCCGCCTATCCGAATTTCCTGCTCGTCTGAATATGGCGCGTAATAGTTTTTCAGCGCGGCGTGGATTATTTTTTCGTTCTGAGTACCCACCGAGCCGTGCATTCCGCGCTCGCGGGACTCCGCGCGTTCTACCGCTTTCAGGAACTGTTCATTTGCGCTCGTTTTGTTCAATAAACCTCGCCACCCCGTCATTTCCATTAGACTCGACAATCACATCCGCAGAGTGTTTCAGTTCCTCGCATGCGTTTTCCACCGCGATTCCGACATCGGCGGATTTAATCATCGAAATGTCGTTGAGATTATCCCCAAAACAAATCAGCTTGTCCGCTCCGACCAAATCCCGCACCTGTTTTGCAGCGTTTGCCTTTGACGCGGACTTGTCATAAATTTCATACCAGATGTAATTATCATAAGTATCACGTTGAATATTTCTCGCGAAGCCGTTTTCAGGTGTAAATACATTATTCATCAGTTCGGTCTTGGAAGGATTCAGCACGGTGAAGTAGAAAATCTCTCCCTCGAACAGCTCCTCAAAGGAATTTGCCTCACGCAGTCGCTTGTCGCCGCGCCGTGAATTCACATACGACTCCACGGACGCGAGCTGGCTTTTCAGGTATGAAACGCGCTCCCGACCGTCGATATACGAGTAAGTCAGCGGCGCGATATTTTCACGCGCGAAGAATTCCCGCGCAAGCTTCATACATTCAGCCGAATACATATTTTCCACCAAGTGTTTGCCCGTCCGCGAATCCACAACAAAAACGCCGTTAAAGATAACGGCGGGGCAGTTGAGCTTAATCCGCTCCACAAGCGGCGCGGCACTGGCAAAGGAGCGCGCGGTGGCATAGCTGAACCGCGCGCCCTCGCCAATCAGCCTGTTGAGCGTGTTTACGGTGTATTCGGACAGCGATGTATCAGAGCGCAGGAGAGTGCCGTCCAAATCGGTCAGATAAAGCGTCATATCAATACTCCTTGCAGCCCTCCACGACAAATCTGTGTCCGAGCATATATTCGCGGAGCTGTTCCATTGTAGGAAAACAATCTCCCTCACTCTGTACGGCGATACATCCGCACGCGTTCGCACGGATAACCGCCTCGCTCAGCGGAATATCCTCGATAACGCCGCTTATCAGACCCGCCGCGAACGCGTTCCCCGCGCCGCTTGTATCGACCACCTTGTCCGCGCGGAATGTCGGCGCATAGCCGCGCTCCTTGGCGCTTTGGAAGTACGCGCCGTTCTTGTCCAGCTTGATAACGATTTTGCTCGTTCCCCAGTCCAGATAGTGACGCGCGGCATCCTCGGGATTATCAAGACGGAACAGTGCCGTTACCTCCTCAACAGACGGAATAAAAATATCCGATGAGAACGACAATCCCTCGATAATATCATATTTATCAGGCTCTACCGCGTTAAGATTCGGGTCAAAAATGATGGGAATTTCGAGCCGCGAACACTGCACGCGCATCTTCCCGAAAATATCCTCGCGCTCGCCGAAATCGGATACCGCGTAATCTCCCGTAAAAAACACCGCCGAAACCTCGGTTGTCAGTCTCGGAATCTCCGAGATCTCCTCCGCATTCACGCCCAATGCCGTCAACCCTTTTGCGACTTTAGGAGAGCCAAAGGTAAAAACTTTTCCCATAATTTTACCTCCAAATCATTCAAACATCTTAATATTCCCGTCCGTGTAAGCAAATCCCGCAAAACCGCTTGCCTGAAGCCGATTAAGGAACGCTCCGAGTTTTTTCGGCTTTTTGAAAATCGAAACGTCGTAGTCTGCGCGAAGCTCCTCGGCTTTCGCGTAAATTTCCGTAAAATCGTTCTCAAAGAAAATCGCGATTTTCTTCTTTTCATCGACAGCGCGTCCGCTCTCCGAAAGAATGCTGAATATCCGCTCAAACCCGATGGAAAACCCGCACGCGGGAATATCCTCCCCGAGAAACTTACCAATCATCTTGTCGTAACGTCCGCCGCCCGCGACGGAGCTTCCGAAATTGACGCTGCGCACCTCAAAAACCGTGCCCGTGTAGTATCCTTGTCCGCGCACCAACGAGATATCGAATTCGATTCCGTAGCGTCCGGCGGCAATCTTCTCGCTGTCGGAGATGATTTTTCGAAGATTTGCGATTTTTTCCTCTCCGACCAGTTCTCCGACTTTATCCAACGTAATCGGAAGATTTTCGAGCGTCTCGGAGAGCTTGTCCACGGCGGAATCCGCGAAGCCCTTTCCGCGAAGCTCCGCGCAGACGCCCTCCACGCCAATTTTGTCCAATTTGTCGAAGCTTACGCAGACGGTCTGCAAATCCGCTTCAGGGAAACCCATACCGCTGAGCGCCGCGTTCAGCACCGCGCGGTCGTTGATTCGCACGGTGAAGTCCCCGATTTCCAACGCTCTCAAAGCCTTTGCAGTCACGGCGATAAGCTCCGTTTCACATTCGGGATTCGGGTCTCCGATAACGTCTATGTCGCATTGCATAAACTCGCGCAAACGCCCTTTCTGTGGGTTTTCGGCGCGGTAAACCTTATCCGTCTGAATCGCCTTAAATGGGAACGGCAGACTCTGTCTATTGGCGGCGAAATAGCGCGTCAGCGGCAGAGTCAGGTCATACCGCAGACCCATATCGCACAAATCCTCGCCGGATTCCAGCGCGCGGTCAAGTTTTTCACCGCGCTTGAGAATCTTGAATATCAGATTAAGATTATCTCCGCCGTCGCTTTTGTTGAGGTTTTCGATATCCTCAATCGCGGGGGTCATAATCCTCATATAGCCGTTGTTTTGGTAAATATTTACTATTGTACGTTGGATTCTGTCCCGAAGCTGTGCCTCATCAGGCAGATAATCATGCGTACCTTTTACGCTTTTAATTTTCATTGTAATTCCTCTCCAAATTAAATATTACACGGAATTTATTCCATATATAAATTATACCATTTTCCGCGAATTTTGTCAAGGATTATTTGGAAACTTGCCGAATTATTGTATTTTACCAAAAAAACACGCTGTAAATTAGTTAATATGTACATTGCGTAAATTGTGTTTTTTTGGTATAATTAGAATGTATATTTATTTTTCCGGAAATTATCAGGAGGAAATGCTATGAAATGTTCCAAATGCGGCAGTGAGTTGTCCGATGACGCGAAATTCTGCGATTATTGCGGTGCGCGGGTAGACATATCCGAAAAGGACGGCGAGTTTATTCCCGAAACGGCGGCGATAATCCCCGAATCGCAGGAGCTTGATGAAGCTCCCGAAATCCCCGATATTCCCGCTATTCCCGAATCTCCCGTAATTCACGATGAGCGGTTTACGGTTGAGATTCCCGAAGAACCTTCTCTCGTTGATACCGAGGAAGAAAGGACTCCCGCGTTGCTCGACAGAATCAAGGTGCTTGCGAAGTCCGTATGGGGACGTATTCTTGAAATTTCGAAAAAGCTCGGAAAAGTAAAGCTCATCTCGATTGGCGTGGGCGCGGTGGTAATTATTGTCGGAGCGGTATTCGCGCTGAATTTCGCGTTCAATCGCGCGGGATTTGTTCACGCATTCTCCGGAAACAAGAAATACGTGCTCTCAATGATGGAGCAGGACGCATTCGGCAATATGGCAATCGCCGCGTTGGCGGGAAATTCGCCGCTTACGAGCATTGTTCCTTCGGACGGAGTGATGGTGAATCTGAATATGGAAACCAATCTGTCCGTATCCGAGAATGAGGAGATAAACGCGAATCTCGCCGCGCTGAACTCCCTCACGGCGGTTCTGGGAGCTAAGCCCAACGGCGCGGAATTGCGCGGAATGGCGCAAATTACCGAAGACGGCAAAGAGCTTGCCCGCGCGGATATGCTGTTTACCGACGGCAGGTTGTATCTTCTCGCGCCCGATTCCAAGCCGCTGTACATAGAAACCGTTTATGGCGCGATTCCGACAGATAATTCGGACGCGCTTCCCGAAATATCCGACAAAGCGGAATTTGCGTTTGGAAACCCCGATATTGGCGGATTCAACGGCAAAATGATGACAGTGAGCCTGCGCGGTCAGGACATCAAGGAGCTGATGGCGGCTGATTTTGATGAATCCGCCGTGTTCACGATAAAATATTATGTAAACAATGACAATACCCTTGCCGGAAGCCGTTACACACTCGTTTCCGACATGGGTGAAACCGAGCTGTTCCGTCTCGATAATCCGAAAAGCGGATTGTCAATGTCCGCGAAGAACGGTGAAAGCGAGATGAAAATACTCCAGGAAAAGACCTCGGATACCGCCGGAAGATTGGTCGTTACGCGAAATTCAGGCAGTTCTCGCACGTTCGTTGTGGATTACACCGATTTTGAGCGTAAAAATCTTTTTGGTAAGGACTTGATACTTGGAAAGTTCACCTGTACGAATCTCGGGGGAGAGCTGAAAATTGGAAAAGCCGTTCCGGATTCCATCACTCTGGAGCTTCGTGACGACGACGGCTCGCTTGGCGTAACCGTGAATGTTTCCGCTGAGGACGCGGTTCTTTCCGCGAATGCGAAAATCACTTCGGGCTTTATCCCCGCGGAAATAGACACAACAGCCGCAAGTAACACAGAAACCCTCGAATCCGCCGATTGGGACGCTTATTTCACCACAGTGACGGAGCATTATATTCCTGTGTGGAGGTCAAGCAAATTCGCAAATGCAGTAACAATTGACAATCGGCGTATTAACGACATTATCGAATCTCGGTACAACATCATCAACCGTGAAAGGTTGGTCAAGGAAAATTATACCGGATTTAACGCCGACACGCTTAACGAGTCCGGTAATTACGCTCGAAGAATTTATCTGAGCGCTGTGGTTTACAGCAATGAATTTACATTGTATAATCCCGCGCCGAACATCGTCAAGCTGTATTTTGACAAGAGTGGTAATTTCTCGGTGATTGAAAATAACGCCCTGTCGGACAATTTAATCGACTATATTTCCAAAATGGATATGAAGTCCGCGTATGTTGAAATCACGCTGAGAAAGGGCGAAAACAACAACGGACTGTGCGGAGTAACGGTAATTCGCACTGATGACAAATCCAAACTACCGCTTGTGCGTCCGAATGTCTTTAATTATCTTGATACCGAGTTCCCATGGGGAGATGAAGACAGCGTCGGTTATATCGGCGCGTTTGCTGCGGGTACTTATCCCGGATTAAGCAACGTCGCGGATGGAAAGGGCGGAGAAGCTGAAACCGCTTACAATCGGCTTTCCTCACGTGTCGCCGAATATGACAAAATCGCGGAAAAATCGCTTACCGCGTTCAATGGATTCATCGCGGAAAATAATCTTTCCATAGATTCCGGCGGAAACAGAGCAATTCTGTTCAGCGTTGACGCGAGCGGCGATTGGAATCTCAGCACGACCGCACATTGGCTTCTTGGAAGTGAATACGCGCTTGAGGGGTATATGGGCACGCAAATCCCCGAAACAAAAAGCAAGTATGTTTACATATACATTGATAAACAGGGGAATGCAGTCGCGGCATCCGTATCGGACAGGAACACAGCACTTTCGGTTCCTGCGTTCATAGTCGGCGAAACAACGTGGTGGAGCGTCTGCGAGGGCAACCATGATGAAGAAATTATCGGTACATATCCCAAGCTTCGCGGTTTCAGCGGAACATTTTCAGAGAGCGTGAAAAACGCGATGAAAGGGGAGTGGACACAAGGAAGCAGCCGTATAATAATCGGCGATGATGATTTGTCACTTGTAAAATCAGTCACTCCGTACAGCGGATACGTGGGAGTTACTCTCTCGGATAACAGATTATACCTGTTCGACTTGGACGGAATAATGATTAGCACTGATATGAAAATTTACAGGAAAAATTAAAAACGAATCCCCCTCGGTTCAATTATCCTACTCTATCGGATAACAGGATATATCTGTTCGACCTGGACGGAATAATGATTAGCAGTGATATGAAAATTTACAGAAAAAATTAAAAATGAATCCCCCTGTTCAAGGGGGATTTTTTATTAGAATCTGTCGAATAATGAACAGGCATCGGATAATAAAATTAAAGAGACTTCAAAAACTTTCCATCGGATTCATACGCGTCCGAGTAGATAAGATCACGTACTCGGACAAAATCCTCGGGAGAGAGCGGCTTGCCGCTTGACATCAGAATCAGTCGCAATGGTGTCTCGTTTGTACGGTAGGGCGGTTGGTAATACTCAAAATCATTAGCGAAGAATCCGAGATGTTCGTAAAATTGTATTCGCCGAACCGCGTATTCCGACGTTTCGGGCGGTTCAACCTCAAGAATCACAGGAACATTGTGATTCTCGCGGAGATGTTCCATAAGCAGTCCACCGATACCGCGCCTACGGAATTCCCGCACGACGGCAAAATGTTCGAGATATACAAGTTCCGAAAGCTCCCAGTAGTTCATAAACCCGAGAATCCGCGGCGGATTCTCGGAGTTTTCCAACACCATAGAGCGGAACTGCGGTTTTTGGAATTCCGAAAACTGCTCGTCAAAATCCCGTCGCTCACACGGCGGGAACGAGTATTCCATAATTTCAAAAAGCGCGGCGTATTGCTCGCGCGTCATGGGATTTTCCATATCGTAAATTTTAAGTTGGTTTGACATTTTATTCACCTTTCACGGAGGTTATTATGAGTTTGTTATTGTTGAAGCTTGCGCTTCAGAATCTGCTGTTCTGGGGATTGCATTTTGATTTCAAAAACAATTTTCCGAAGCAGCTTTCGGCAAAGGAGGAGGCGGAGGTCTTAAAGCAGGTCGCCGCCGGGAATTCCAAGGCGCGTGATAAACTGATTGTACACAATCTGCGTCTGGTGGCGTACATTGTCAAGAAAAACTACGCCGATTCCAATGATATTGACGACTTGATTTCCATTGGAACAATAGGATTGATCCGCGCCGCCGAGACTTTCGATTATGAGAAGCAAAACCGCTTTTCGACTTACGCGTCAAAGTGCATTGATAACCAGATAAAAATGTACTTCCGCAAAATAAAACACCGTCGGAACGACTTACTTATTACCGACCCGATTGAAAGCGATGGCGAGGGAAATTCCCTTACAATCGCGGACATCATTAGCAGCGGCGTGAATGTCGAGAATGACGTGGAACTGAAAATAAATTCCGAACTGCTGTACAAATTCATCGCCGAGGAGCTTACCGATCGTGAGCGGGAAATCATCTGCAAGAGATATGGAATTGTAGACAAAGACGGTAGTGTTTGTATGCCGATGACGCAGCGCGAAATCGCAAAGCAGATGAAAATTTCGCGGTCATATATTTCGCGAATCGAGAAACGCGCTCTTGAAAAATTACGGGGGAGGTTTAATTAAACCATGCCCCATACAAAATTATAACACATTTTTGCGGAGGTGTCAAGTGATATTGATATAATCGGGTTGACTTTTGGCAAAAGATGATGTATAATGTTGTTATGGGAAGTATGCCGTTTTAAACGGCAGGACGAATTTTAAGAGGTAAATTGTTATGGCGTTTGTATTTGAAAAAGTGCCGGAGGAAGATTGGGATTATTTCAACTCATTTAACATTATTTATCAGGGTGAGCATTATTGCGCTGATAAATATACTCAATGGGCTGCGGATAAAGAACGAAGAATTTATCTGACTTGGCTTACTCGTGGTCTGGAAAACTCAAATGTTTATGCCTTGATTTGGGAGTCAAATGTCATAATTATTGAAACCGAGGTGAGACCAACCCGTCTTTTGAATGGAAATGAAGAAACAACGGAAATACGCTGGTTTATTGAACAAATTTATGCTGCACAAAAGTTAAGTTCAAAAAGTCAAGAAATATTGGCACTAATAAACGAATCTGCAAAGGCAATGTATAAATTAAACATTGGACACAAAAATTTTAAGATTATTAGTTATCCGTCAGTAACCTTTTGCCTATAATTTATGGATTTTCTCAAAAATCAGTTTAACGGTTTTAATTTCGGCGGGAATCTGTTTCAGCTTATACGCCGAGCGTTTTTTGCCCTCGCAGTCAATGATTTCGGTTTTCTCTCCGACATAACCGAGCGGAGTAACTCCGCCGAGCCAACGTCCTGTGCGTGCCAGAAGAATCAGGTTGTCGCGGATTCGCTCGGCGATGGTTTCACGTTCGAGCTGCGCGAAAACCGCCGCTATATTCATCATCGCTCTGCCCATTGATGTGGACGTGTCGAACTGTTCCTTGATGCAGATGAACGCGGTGTGCATTCCGTTAAGCTCCTCAATGAGGCTTGCGAAGTCGCCGACGTTGCGGCTTATTCGGTCTAGGCGATATACGACAATACAGTCGAATGGCGATTTTCGCGCGCTTGCTATCATTGCGCGGAACTGCGGTCGGTCAAGATTTTTCGCGGAAAAACCCTCGTCCTCGTACACGAAAATCTCGTCGTCACGCGCCTCGGGGAAATGCAGCGAAATATATTCGCGGCAGAGCCGAATCTGATTTCCGATACTTTCGCCCTTGCCCGTGAATTTGGATTTTCTGGAATATATCGCGATTTTCATTCGGTGCTCCTTTCCGCATGCTGTATTGCTATATTGAATTATAGCATTTTTCTGTTTCAATTTGACGATGATTTAAATTAAACGTTATTTTTGTAAGGATATTGCATTCATTTTATTATAGCATATTTCGGGAAAAAAGTCAAGTACGAAAAATGGGCATCACACAACGTGATACCCATTTTTTATTGCGTTTTTTCGATTTTTAATTTTATCGATAACTTTACAATAATGCCATTTACTTCAATTTCGTCAAAAATCAGTGCCTCATACCTATCGAGATTTTCAACGCAATTCTGAAGCTGGGGATATTTCTTTGATTTGATTTTGGGATATTTGCCGTTCTTAAAGCAGCAGAATGTGTTAACCTGTTTAAGAATGTCCTCAATGTTTGTGCCGTTATCGGAATCAAGATATTGCGTTGATAGAACCGGATAAATGTTGTACTTTCTTCCTTGGCGAAGCAGGCGGATTTTGCGTACTGTTCGGAGCTTTATTTCCGCACCCCGAACAGGTTACTGCCATTAAGGCGGCAATGATTGCCAAAAGTTTCTTTTTCATAAGTACCTCCTGAATTATGCTGTCAGTATTTCAAATCCGTTGTCAAACAAAAGCTCGTTCACAACGAAAATGCTTTTCTTGGAATTAATCGCGAAAATAATCAACGAATCGCGTTTGCTCCGCGCGTATAGCTGCGCGAATCCCGCGTATTTCAGAACATCATTGGTTTCATCAAGCGTTATCCTTAATCCGAAGCAGAGAGCAATCAGCTTGTCCCGCGACGGAAGTCGTCGCCCCTGCAGAATCTGATATGTATAAACGCGGTTCAATCCGCTGCGCCTTACAACATCGGATTTCTTTAATCCCTTGTTCTTGATCATTTCACAAAGGAGCTTGTGCAGCGGCTCGGAAGTAAATTCCTCGCTGTTGCTGTCGATGAACTTCTGAATCTCGTTTGTACTCCTGATTTCGTTCAGAAGTTCCTCGGTTGATTTATCATGAGTTGGCATTTTTATCACCTCGTTATTACGATTTATTTCTGTTTTACTGCAGCCTTTTTCAAAACGCCGTAACAAATGAAAGAGGTTATCCCGACAGCCATAAGAGGAATAGCAAGGTATAAAGCAACGGATACGGCTCCTTCCATATCATTCCTACAACCGCCACACATAGGTCCCGTAATGATGAACCCCAAAATACTTGCCACAATATATCTGATGCCACTAATCTGTTCATGTTCCATGCGGAACTCCGGTTCGAACTTTGTTACACACATTACGCACAAAATAATTTTCCGAATAACAATTATCACGGCAGGTCCCCAGGAAAATAACATAAGAAAACTTACAAAAGCAATAAAACCAATACCGCCGCCAACATAGCCCATCAATTCCCCAAAGCCCGAAATCCCACTCACAATAAGATACCATAACACGGTAAGACCCCAGCCTATGCCAAGAGTAATCTTTCTAAATTGACCATATTTTCTGCAAAACATTGTTTATACCTTCGTAAATATTCTATCTGTTTCCATTATACCATATTTCGACAGAAATGTGGTATGCACTCCGCATACAAAAGTGTGATTGCTATATAATATTATTTTAACACAAATCCCCCGCCATGTCTAGACAAATGAATTCC
>CAYZQU010000032.1:0-11715 GCA_964480645.1 uncultured Ruminococcus sp.
GTGCAAATCCGAAACGCGCGTGACGCTGCGCACCGTGAAACGGTGCGCAGCGTCACGCAGGCGAGCGCAAACGAAAATTGCAAGGCAATTTTCGTTTGTGCGTTTTCGGATTTGCTATTAAAATAAGGAGGATTTATGTTTGTTTATATAAAGTCGATTACAAAGGCGCAGAAAGCACTGGCATTGCTTCAGCGTCACGGAATCCGTTGCGCGGTTGAGCGCGTAACGGGCAGATCGGGGTGCGGATTCGCGCTCCGAGTAAAGGATAAGAACGCGGATTCGGCGGAGGTTTGCGCTCTGCTGAGTTCCATAGGGGTGGACTGTGGTCTATCTGGATAACGCGGCAACGACGTTTCCGAAGCCGCGCGAGGTATACAGGACATGGCAGACGGCAATGAGCGTCTACGGCGCAAACCCGGGACGCAGCGGTCACGCGTTTTCGGAGCGTACCTCCGAGGCTGTCTACAAAAGCAGGGAAGATTGCGCGGAGCTGTTCGGCGCGGACTCCGAGAATGTGGTGTTCACGCTGAACTGCACTCACGCGCTGAATTTCGCGATTAAAGGTCTGGCACGGAAAAAATGTAAATTTGTGGTAAGCGATATGGAACATAACGCCGTAATGCGTCCCGCGTACGCGGCGGCAAAGGAATTCGGCGGAGAATGCGCGATGTTCAGCGTAAGCGAGGACACGGAACAAACGGTCTATAACGCCGAACGCGCGATTGACGGACAAACGGTCGCGGTTATATGTACGGCGGCTTCTAATGTGTTCGGACTTCGTGCGCCGATTCACGAGATTTTTGAGATGTGCAAAAGAAAACGCGTTTGTTTCATTGTGGACGCGGCGCAAGGCGCGGGAGTGCTTCCCGTAACGCTCGATGACGCTAATATCATCTGCGCGGCGGGGCATAAGGGCTTGTACGGTCCGATGGGAACGGGACTTATGGTAATGGATGGAAATTATCCGCTGAATACGATTATAGAGGGCGGCACGGGGAGCGTCTCGGAGAGCATTTTACAGCCCGATTTTCCGCCCGACAGGTTTGAAAGCGGAACGATCAACACCGCCGGGGCAATCGCTCTCGGCGAGGGTGTGCGGTTTGTAAAGAAGCGGACTTCCGCGACGATTCTGCGCCACGAGTTGAACCTGTGCGAACGCGTGTGCGCGGCTTTGGAGCGGATTCCGGGCGTGATGCTGTATAACAGGATTACTCCTGAAAATCGGGAGTGTTACGCGCCTGTGGTGTCGTTTAATTTCGAAGGGATTCCAAGCTCCGATGGAGCGCGGATTCTCAGCGAACGCGGATTCGCTCTGCGCGGCGGACTGCATTGCGCTCCCGCCGCGCATAAAAAGCTCGGAACTCTCGACGGCGGAACGATACGATTTTCGCCCTCGGCGTTCACCACCCAGAACGAGGTTGAAGCGTTTATCCGCGCTGTTAAAATGACAATGAATAATGCGCAATAGATCATTTTGGTGTCCGTCTTTTGACGGACATCTTTTTTGATTGGCAATTATTATGGGTTTTTGTAGCGTTCCCTTAAGCGTTTCATAATATCGCTGACTTCAAAGCTGGAATTGGAATCGGAATTATAATTGGAATTGTAATTGGAATTGTAATTGGAATCGGAATTATAATTTGGAGCGGGATTTTGTACCTCGTTTTCCCAATAGCAGTTGTTCAGGTAATTGGCGGGATAAGGAATGTATCGACCGTTTTCGGTATTCCATTGCGGTTGTAATTTCTGATGTTCAACAGCGTTGATAATCGTGTTGGCAAGACTCTCATCGGGATTGAGTTTATTCCAAGCGTTAAGTGCCTGTTCCTTTGCTATCTTTTTGGGATAAGAGTCCCAGAATTTTTCAAAGTATGTATCAACACACACACACTCTCCCCCTTTGGGGGCAGGGGGGACATTGGTGTTGGTACTTGTATTGGTTTGGGTATTGGTGGTGGTATTGGTATTGGTGTTAATGTTTGTTTCATTTTGTTCGGATTTGTTATTTTTTGTTGTGGATTGTTTTGTTTTGCCAAGGCGGGCGTCTCTCCTTGTGAGTGACAGTTCCTTATCGCGGTGGACTTGCCCGATAACGGTCTTATAGAGAGCCTTTTCCAAGCCTTTAAGTTCGGGAATCTCACGTTCCATAGCCTCGCAGAAAACCGCTCTGACGATACGCGCCAGACATTCGTCGTCGCACTCCAGCAGGGCGTCGATTTCGTCCTCGTAAAACCTCGCGGACGCTTTTACTTCTGACATATTTATCAGCTCCTTTCAATTTGTTTATAGCATATCCCCGACTGTAAAAAAATGAAATGTTGGTAAAATTCCCCTTGCAATTTCCGAGCATTTGAGTTATAATAATAAAAGTGAATTATTATTTTTGGGGAGACCCCAAGCCACCCCTTTTTGCGGGGAGCGTCCCCGCCCGTTTTGTGGTGGTGAACCCGCCGCCCTTCGATGTGGGGGAAACCCCGCCGCCCCGTTATGTGGGGAAAACCCTCCGCCCCGTGCGGGGGAAACCCGCCGCCCCGGTGCGGGGAAACACCGCCCCCTTGTGGGGGACCCCCCACGCCCGGATATGTGGGGGGAAACCCTTCGGGGGCGGGGGATTCGGACTATAGGACGAAAAAGCCCCCGCCCCCTACGGGGTCTCCCCGGTTTGGACAACGCTTTCCGCGCCTTTGGCGCGGAGCGTTGTAGTCAAACGGCGCATTTTTTGCGCTACGCGCAAAAACGTGCGCCCACTCCCCCTTCCCCTCTCCCCCACCCCCTTTTTTCTGTGCCGTCTCGGTATGCGTCGCTTGGCTCTAAAGGTTGTTTCACTAGGCGCATTAAATCCATTGGGCAGTACGATACCGCGATATTAGCGCGTTTCAGATGGTAAAGAGGTAAAACTCGCTACTCTGGGCGAAAACGCGGAATGTATCTCGCGCTGAGAATCAACTTATCCATTTCACAGTTCCGAAAAACGGGGCAGGGGGGTGAGGGTTAATCCCTTGGCTTCGCCAAAGGATTTGGCGTTTTTTCAACAGTGCGCAAAGCGCACTGTTGAAAAAGCCGCGCCTTGTCTTAACCCTCCCGTTTTTGTCGGGATTATCGAGCATTTCTCGCAAAGCGAGAAATGCAAAGGCTTGGCAACAATGCTCTGCGCCGTAGGCGCAGTGAGCATTGTCCAAGACTTAGCCCGCTCCCCGAAGGGTTGTCACCCCCGCAAAAGGGCGCGGGGTTTAGAGGGCAAAATCCAAAGCCACCTACCGGAGCGAACGCAAATTGGGAAAGCGAGTGACGCATTGCGACGCGCAGCGTCGCTTTGCGTCGCTCAGCTAGCAAAGACGAGCTTGCTCGTCTTTGCGTTTCCCAATTTGCTATTAAAAATAAGGAGAAAATTATGAGAAGGACAAAAATTGTTTGTACATTAGGACCGTCCACACAGTCGGACGAAGTATTGAGATTGCTGATTGAGAACGGAATGAACGTGGCGAGACAGAATTTCTCGCACGGCACACACGAAAGCCACAAGGTCGCTCATGACCAAGTGGTTCGCGTGGCAAAGGAGCTTGGAAAGCCCGTCGCGACGCTTCTGGATACGAAAGGTCCCGAGGTGCGGCTGAAGAAGTTCAAGGGGGACAAAAAGGTCGAGATTAAGACGGGGGACAGCTTTGTGCTTACTACCGCTGACATAGAGGGCGACAGCACGCGCGTTTCGATTACGTATAAAAATCTCCCGAACGATATTGAGGTCGGTACGCGGATTCTTATCGACGACGGAAATGTAACAATTCGCTGTACGGATATTGTCCGCAACTCGGACGGCACGGCTGAAATCGTCTGCACGGTTCTCAACGGGGGAGTTCTCTCGAATAATAAGGGTGTGAACATTCCGGGCGTGAAGCTGTCAATGCCGTATCTTTCCGAGGCGGATATTTCGGATATTCGTTTTGCGGCTCAGGAGAATTTTGACTTCATCGCGGCTTCGTTCGTTACATGCGCGGACGATGTCGTTGCTGTGCGGAAAATCCTTGAGGAGGAGGGAAGACCCGATATCCGTATAATTTCCAAGATTGAAAACGGCGACGGCGTAAAGAATATAGATGAGATTCTGCGCGTTTCCGACGGAATTATGGTCGCGCGCGGAGATATGGGCGTGGAGATTCCGTTCGAGGAGATTCCGCAGATTCAGAAAATGCTGATTAAAAAAGGATATAATGCCAATAAACAGGTGATAACGGCAACACAGATGCTGGAGAGTATGATTCACAATCCGCGTCCGACAAGAGCCGAAACCACGGACGTTGCCAATGCGATTTACGACGGAACTTCCGCGATAATGCTCTCGGGCGAGACTGCCGCAGGTGCGCACCCCGTTGAGGCGGTGAAGACAATGGCTCTGATTGCCGAGACTACCGAAAAGGCTATTAATTATAAGAAGCGTTTCTATAATCTGGAAACGCGCGCGAATGTCAATGTGTCCACGGCGATTTCCCACGCGACCGTTTCTGCGGCGATGGATTTGGGAGCGTCCGCGATAATTACTGTTACAAAGACGGGCACGACCGCGCGTATGATTTCGCGTTACCGCCCCGAATGCCCGATTATTTCCTGCACGACAAGCGAGGTCACATGGCGGCAGATGGCTCTTTCGTGGGGCGTGATTCCGCTGATGGCGGAGGAAATGATGACAAACACCGACGACTTGATTCATCACGCGGTGGAAAAGGCTCAGAACGCGGGCTTGCTCAAAAACGGCGATTTAGCCGTAATTACTGCGGGTGTGCCGCTCGGTGTTTCGGGCACTACGAATCTTATGAAAGTCCATATCGTGGGCGATGTTTTGGTGACGGGAAAGGGCGTTACAAAAGGCTCGGCGACCGCGACCGTATGTGTGGCGAATACCGAGGAGGAGGCTCTTGAAAGGTTTGAGGCGGGGCAGATTCTGGTTATAAACAAGACCTCGAACAACGTGCTTTCCGTTCTCAAAACCGCCGCAGGAATCATCACCGAGGACGATTCTCCGGATTCTCACGCCGCTATTGTCGGAATGACGCTTGATATTCCTGTGATTGTCGGCGCTCAGCACGCCGTTCAGATTCTCAAGAGCGGTACTGCCGTCACAATTGACGCGGATAAGGGGATAGTTTCCAGCGGAAGCTGATGGCAGTTTACAGTTTACAATTGATAGTGTACGGTTACTTTCACTAACACGGTTTTGGAATTATTACCAAAAAAATCCCCTAAATGTTGTGCAAAACATAAAATTTTTATTTGTGTATTGAAAAAATGCACAAAATATGATAGAATTATTGTAGACGGTTTAGTGTAATTTTACAAGCGGGGGAGTCCCCGCTACCCCGTTTTTCGATGATTGTGAATGAGATAGTTGTCCCTTTGCGCGGGATTGTAGAAACGTTTCTTTTCTTGGTTTGCGGGCTTTCCCTCCTGTCAACTAACACGTATCATCACCTCGGGAATGCTCTGTCCGATGGTATTAATGCGATTTATCGGAGGGAACGTAGGATTATCGTATAGTCCAATCAATGGTTATATTGCAACTCGTGCAAATCGAGAACGCGCGTGACGCGTCGCACTGCGAAGCGGTGGGACGTGTCACGCAGGCGAGTGCACACCGCAGGTGTGCACGTTTCTCGATTTGCTATTAAAATAAGGAGAAGAATTTATGAGAAAAAGCGGAATATTGATGCACATCTCATCACTGCCGAACGACTACGGAATCGGCACAATGGGCAAGGAAGCATACGACTTTGTGGACTTCCTTGTGAAAAGCGGACAGAGCGTCTGGCAGCTTTTGCCATTGTCGCAGACAAGCTACGGCGATTCGCCGTATCAGAGCTTCTCGATTTACGCGGGAAATCCGTATTTCATCAGCCTTGAAACGCTGGAGAAAGAGGGACTTCTCGAACGGAGCGAGTACGCGGAGATCAAGTGGAGCGAAAGTCCGCGTTATGTGGATTATTCGACGATGTACGACAACTTCTACGCGGTAATGCGTAAGGCGTACAAAAGGTTTACGGAGACTAAAGGCGCGGAATACGCGAAGTTTCTGGAGGAGAATCCGTGGCTTGGCGATTATTCGCTGTTTATGGCATTAAAGGACGCTCACGGCGGAAAGGCGTGGGGCGAGTGGGAAGAACCGCTTCGCCGCCGCGAACCGAAAGCCATCGCCGCCGCCGAGGAAAAATATGCCGAGGATATGGATTTCTATTGCTTCTTGCAGTTTAAGTTCTTCGAGCAGTGGGAAAAGCTGAAAGCGTATGCGAACGATAACGGAATCGAGATCATCGGAGATATTCCGATTTATTGCGCACTCGACAGCGCGGACGTGTGGTGCGAGCCGAAGCTGTTTCAGCTTGATAAGGATCTGAATCCGATTGTTGTAGCGGGATTCCCGCCCGACGGATTCTCCAAGGATGGTCAGCTGTGGGGAAATCCCATCTATGACTGGGACGCGATGAAAAAGGAGAATTTCCGTTGGTGGGTCGGCAGAATGGCTTTCGCCAAGAAGATTTATGATATCGTCAGAATCGACCATTTCATCGGATTTAACAGCTATTACGCGATTCCGTTCGGCGATACCACCGCGCGCAACGGCAAGTGGTGCGAGGGACCGAAATATCCGCTGTTTGAGGTAATCAAGAAGGAAACCGGCGAGGGCGGTATTATTGCCGAGGATTTGGGTATCATAACACCGGCGGTGCGTTTGCTGCTGAGCCAATGCGGTTATCCCGGAATGAAAGTTCTGGAATTCGGGTTCTCTCCCGATGGAAAGAGTGAATTTTTGCCGCAGAATTTCAGTTCCACCAATTGTCTGGCATACACGGCGACTCACGATAACGACACGGTCGCGGGGTGGGTTTCCACCGCAGATGAGGATTCGTTGGAGTTCTGCCGCGATTATCTCGGTGTGGAAGATGACGCGGATATTCCGCGCGCGTTTATACGGCTTGGCTGGTACAGTATCGCGGAGATTTCTATGACGACCATTCAGGAGCTGTGCGGCTACGGCACGGAAGCGCGAATCAATGTGCCCTCGACGCTCGGCGGAAACAACTGGCGTTGGCGCGCGGTCGCGGAGGATATGTCCGATGAAAACGCGGAATGGCTGCTGAAGCTCACAAAGCTTGCGAACCGTATTACCCGTGAGGAGGAAACGGAAGAGCAGGAAGAATCCGAGAAGACGGAAGAGAAGTAATGGTACTCTTCGTGTACCTATTCCGGCGCGGGTTTAGCGCGTTATAATTTGAATCAGCGTATGAACAACGCAGGCAAATTGAGAAAGCGAGTGCGAATGACCGCAAGCGGTCAATCTGCATTGCGCGCGCTTTGCGTTGCTCGGCTAGCAAAGACGAGCTGGCTCGTCTTTGCGTTTCTCAATTTGCAAATTAAAATAGGAGGATATTATGAAGATCGAAAATTTTAAGGAAAAGCTCACGGCTCTGTGCGCGAAGGAGTACCGCGCGGAGGTTAAGAACCTTGACGCAAATCAGCTCCACAACGCGGTTTCCAAGCTGGTAATGGAGGAAATCGCCCCGATGTGGGACAAGAGCCGTGACGCTCACGATAAGGCGCGCAAAGCAAGCTATCTGTCGATGGAGTTCCTTGTTGGACGCGCGATTTACAACAACCTGTTGTGTCTTGGATTGCTTAATGACGCCGAAAATGTACTTAAGGAGCTTGGCGCGGACATCTCCGAGTTTGAGGAGGTAGAGGACGCGGCTCTCGGAAACGGCGGTCTCGGACGTCTCGCGGCATGCTTCTTGGACAGCGCGGCTACGTTGAATCTTCCGTTGGACGGTTACGGAATCCGCTATAAGTACGGTCTGTTCAAGCAGGCAATCAAGGACGGCTTCCAGACCGAAACCGCCGATGATTGGCAGAGATACGGCGACCCGTGGTCAATCCGCCGCGAACAGGAAACTGTTGTAATTCATTTCGCGGACGGCGATGTGAACGCTGTTCCGTATGATTATCCGACTATCGGCTACGGCACGGAAAACGTAGGCACTCTGCGTTTGTGGCAGGCGGAAACCAACAACGAGTTCGATTTCGATTTGTTCAACCGCGGAAAATTCGCGGAATCGGGTGAGAGAAAACGTATTGCCGAGGATATTTCACGCGTTCTGTATCCGAACGATGAAACCGAGCAGGGCAAGATTCTCCGCCTGAAACAGGAGTATTTCTTCTCGGCGGCGGCAGTCGCGGATTTGATTCGCAAGCATAAGGCGAATTTCGGCACAATGGACAACTTCGCGGACTACAACTGCATTCAGATGAACGATACGCACCCCGTAATCGCTCTCCCGGAGTTTATCCGCGTGACGATGAAGGACGAGGGCTGGAGCTTCGACAAGGCTTTCGATATGGCGCGCAAGGTGTTTAACTACACCAACCACACCATTATGCAGGAGGCTCTTGAGAAGTGGAACAGCGGTCTTATGGAGCGTGTTGTTCCCGAGGTTTATAATGTTATTATAATGTTGAATGAGGCGTTTGAGTCGGAAATGCACCGCAAGAACGTTCCGCAGGACAAGCGCGCGCAAATGCGTCTTATCAACAAGGGCACAGTTCACATGGCGAATATCGCGGTGTTCGGTTCGTCTTATGTAAACGGCGTTGCGGCTATTCACAGTGAGCTGCTTAAAACCACCGTTCTCAAGGCGTGGTATGAGTTGTACCCGGAGCGTTTCCAGAACAAGACCAACGGTATCACACAGCGCAGATGGCTTGCTTTGTGCAACCGTGAGCTTTCCGCGCTTATCACGGAGCTTCTCGGCAACGAAAACTGGATCACGGATCTGTCACAGCTTGCCAACCTTAAGAAATTCGCGGACGATGAGGGTGTAATGCGCCGCTTTATCGAAATAAAGAACGCGAAGAAGGTTCAGCTCAGTGACTATATTGAGAAGTCCGAAGGCGTGAAGATTAATCCGAAGTCTATTTACGATATTCAGATCAAGCGTCTGCACGAGTACAAGAGGCAGTTGCTGAACGCGTTCTCGATTCTTTATATCTATTACGAAATCAAGGACGGCAATCTCAAGGATATGCCGCCGGTAACATTCATTTTCGGCGCGAAGGCTGCGCCCGGATATTACCGCGCAAAGGGCGTTATAAAGTACATCGGCGAGATTGCGAAGCTGGTGAACTCAGACCCTGAGACCCGCGACAAGCTTCAGGTAATTTTTGTAAGCAACTATCGCGTATCCTACGCGGAGAAGCTGGTTGCGGCGGCGGACATCTCCGAGCAGATCTCCACGGCGGGCACGGAGGCTTCCGGCACGGGCAATATGAAGCTTATGCTTAACGGCGCGGTTACTCTGGGAACTCTGGACGGCGCGAACATCGAAATCGCCGAGGAAGCAGGCAAGGAGAACGAATACATCTTCGGCGCGACCGTTGAAGAACTCAATAAGATTATGCCGAACTATGTTCCGCGCGACCTGACCGAAAGTGACCCGAAGATAAAGCGCGTTATCAACACGCTTATTGACGGCACGGTTTCCGACGGCGGAAACGGCGTGTTCCGCGAGTTGTATTTCGCGTTGATGGAGGGCGCAAGCTGGCATGTTGCCGATAATTACTACCTCATCGGCGATTTGAGGAGCTATGTGGACACTAAACTGAAAGCGCTTTACGATTACAAGAACGAGCTTGAATTCGCGAAGAAGTGCTGGCTGAATATGTGCAGCGCGGGTAAATTCAGCTCTGACCGCACGATTGCCGAATATGCAAAGGACATCTGGCATATTAATAAGGTGTAAGCCCATATTTGGTGAAAATGACGAATAAGTGGGATAAATTTCACACGTTTTCAACGAATGACTCGGCAAAATTCACAAGAGTTTCACCGAAATGTTGTGCATAATGCCGAAAAAAACCCGAAAATTCCCTAAACGCGAAAAAAATCGTAAGTAGTCCCTTGACAAAATTTAATTTTGTTGGTATAATGTAAATTACAGACGTTCGGAAAAGTCTGCAATTTTCCGAACGTCTGTAAGGCTGAATATGCTTCGATAATTTTCGCGGTCCGCTAAGCGTATAAAGGCGGGCGGCTTACATCGGGGCAGGAAAATGTTTCGGGTTTTCCCGAAGAAAAATATCTCAATTTTGGAGGAATTATTCATGAAGATCAGAAAGATTTTGGCGGCAATCACATCGGTTGCCCTCGTAGGCACAATGCTCGCCGGCTGTAACAACGACGGCACCAGCAGCGACACCAGCACCAGCAACAACACCAGCGGCGACACCAGCAACAGCCCTGCCCCCTCTGGCAGCGTTACCGTGCCTGATGATGAGAAGGATGTAACACTGAAGGTTTGGTATTCTCAGGCTGAGAAGGATATGATTGAGAAGATGTGCAACGACTTCGCTGAGTCTCGTAAGGACATCCAGACAATCAAATTTGAGTATGGCGTATGCGAAGGTAACCTCGCTAAGGAGCAGATCCAGAAGGACCCCGAGGCTGCGGCTGACGTATTCTTCTACGCTCCCGACCACACCGGAGAGCTGGTTTCCGCTAGGGTTATCTCCGAGGTTACAAGAAACAAGGATGACATTGTTAACAGAAACGTCAAGCCCTCTATCGACAACGTTACGGTAGACGGCAAGCTCTACGGCTACCCCGTAAACTCCAAGACATACTTCCTGTACTACAACAAGAGTATGTTCACCGAGGAAGAGGTAAAGAGCCTCGATACCATGCTCTCAAAGAACATTGAGGGCGTTCAGTTCAACGTCTGCATGCCGCTGATCGACAGCTGGTACACTCCGTCCGTATTCTTCGCTGCAGGCTGCAACCTGATGGGCGAGAGCGGTGACGATCCTACCTCTTGCGACTTCAACAGCGATAAGGGTGTAAACGCTGCCAATACTTTGATTGATTTGTTTGCTAATCCGAAGTTCAGCCCTGATAAGGGTGAATTCACTGAGCAGTACAAGGATATGTTCGCTCAGGGTAAGATGGCTGCTTGCGTAATCGGTACTTGGAAGGCTCCCGATTTCCAGGAGGCTCTCGGTGAGAACTATGCCGCAACCGTACTTCCGAAGATCACGCTTGCTGACGGCACCGTAGCTCAGCTGAGCGGTTTCTCGCAGTACAATGCCGTAGGTGTAAAGGCGGGCTCCAAGGCTCCGATTACCGCTATGGATCTGGCTGACTACCTCACCAACAAGGATAACCAGAAGGTAAGATTCGATACAATTTCCGATTCTCCCACAAACAAGGAGCTTGCTGAAGACAGTGCTGCACTTTCCTCTAACGCTGCCGTTGCTGCAAACGCGGCTCAGTGCGCATACACCAAGCTGCAGTCTTCTGTTGCACAGATGGGCAAGTACTGGCCAGCTATGGACAGCTTCATCGCTGAAGTCAAGTCCGGCGCTGTAACCAAGGAGAACGTTAAGGAGAAGCTCGATAAGACTGTTGAGCAGATTCTGTCTACCGGTCTCAGCGAGTAATTTCTTAAACGGCAAATAGCTAAAGATAACGCTTAAAGCATTATCATTAATTCCATCGCGGACAGTCGAAAAACTGTCCGCGAAAATGGAATTAGGCTTTTTGCAGTTTCGATATTTCCGGACGCGGATAATGGTAGTTCTTTAATCCGCAGAATAAATCACCGTACGAGCCGGACGTATGGAAACTGCAAGAAGCGAAAAAATAATAAGGGGAGGTTACGGCAATATGACAAACCTGGACTA
>CAYZQU010000033.1:0-1283 GCA_964480645.1 uncultured Ruminococcus sp.
CGCTGATACTTTTGTGTAGCCTTGTTTTGCGCTTGATTATACACGATCTCACCCCCGCTATTTATTATATCACAATTTATATATTACTAGCAATATATAAATTGCACAAATATTACTAGCAATATTTGTTGATCTTTTTCTCAAAAAGGCCTTGAAATATGGCTAGCAATATGTTATAATATAATTACAGAAAGGGAAAGGAAAATCCCGAACGCCAGAAAGGAAGATATTATGATTTATACAGTATTTCCAAAGAATGAGGATGAAATGCCACAAGATTTTGAAACATATCAAGAGGCCTTTGAATATGCCGAGGAACTTAAAAAGGATTTTGGTATTGACTCCGAGATTTCACAAGTAATTTGAAAAGAGGGCGGCACAAACCGCCGCCCACATATCGCCGCCGAGGGCGCACGAACCCGGAGCGACGCCCAGATCGGGCTTTTTGAAAAGCCTTTTGTTTGTAGCTGTTTATCAAGTTTCCGCCGGGCTTTTAAGGTGAAAGCGACGGTATCGGTTTAAGAGCAACAACGATTGAAAAAGCTCTTTGTCGTTCAGCAAGTTTTCAAATTTTAGTGAGAAATTTGATAGGGGGCGGCTCCCCGATCACAAAGCAATCCCGCGAGAGCGTGAACCGCGTAAAAATAAAACACGCCAAACAAGGGGCTTTTCAAAGAGCCCGAAAACAAGCTCAATAGAATATGACTTTAAGGAGGTAAACATTTATGAAAATAATGGATTTAATTGTTGAGGAAATGAATAAAAGCCTCTCCGAGGAACAGAAAGCAAGCGGTGAAAAATTCGAGCGGTTGCACAGTGAGCCTGTACAAATCGTAGAGACGCCTACCGGAAATATTCACCGTGATGTAAAGTCGGGAAAATTCGTTAATAAATCCACTCCCTCCGAGCACAAGCCCGTGTTTAATGTGGTTTGGTTTAGATACCCTCACGGTATTGAGGGCGAGGAAATGGGCTGCAAAGAGCGAGAATTTGACAGCCTAGAGGCGGCTATAAATTTCCTTGAAGAAAAATGTGCTCGTATTTGTGGTATATATTGGGCGGGCGGTCACGTTGAGGACGAGCGCGGCGCGTGGGTTTATGAGATAACCGACTGCGGCGACAGATACAAGGCGTAACTTGTCAGCAAATAAAGATAATTCCCGCGCCGATCGACGCGGGAATTACTTATTCGGTTTTTCGCACTGTAAGCACGAACACAGCAGGATTTATATAAATACAAATTTGGTGTTCGTATGAGTGCGATCTGGTCGGAGCGACGTGAT
>CAYZQU010000033.1:1293-11676 GCA_964480645.1 uncultured Ruminococcus sp.
ATCCCAAATGCCGCGCCCTACCAACTGGGCCACACCCCGATTTTATGAAATTTTTCTCAAAGTGGTCAAACGGATTTCTAGCCAAGATTTCCATGCTACGAAATCGCAATGATGGTGTAGTGTGAAAGGCAATGTACGCCAAACGGCTCTGCAAAGCGCTCCAACGGTTCTATGCTCTCAAATGCCACGCCCTACCAACTGAGCCACACTCCGATTTCATAATATATTATACACCCAAAAAATAAATTTGTCAAGGGGGTAAAATAAAAAATCACAAAAAAGACTTGACGCGGAAAAACGGCATCAAGCCTGTAATTATTTTACATTAACCCTACCTGCAACGTACTTAAACGCATTAAGCATAACTTCGTCCAACGAGAGATTCTCATTAAACCAGTATTTGTTGATTCCCTCTTCAAAAGGCTTTTCAAGCTTGTTTACGGAATCATAGACACTTGAACCGCCCCAATACGCAAAATATCCAATATCATCATCGTTTTTCTCACTAAAATAAATAACGAGAAACGTATCATCGTTATTGATATTTTTAAGATACCATTCCTTGCAATAATTTTGTCTCTGAACATCGGATGTAACGGAGCTGTCATAGGTCTTGAAAACTACATACGGCTGAATTCCATACTTAGTGTAGAAAAACTCCAGATTCTTTCCAAGCTTGGTGGGGTTCTCAAACCAGCCGGTTTCGTCCACAACACAGTCCGCGTTAAACGGAGCGGTCGGGGAGTTTTTGGAAACCGTCAACTGAACATTGTTATTCTGATTATTTTGACCGGGATTTGCAGGCGCGGAGTTTGATGGCGGATTGTTGTAATCCGTTCTGTTGTTTTTTCCACATGAAGAACAGCTCAAACAGCTAACAATATTAAGGCACGAGTTGAGAGCAAACAGACCGCCCACAAGGGCTACAAGTGCCACCAGACTGATGATTCCGCTTAAGCACCCTCCCCTGCTACGCCTGTAACCTCCTCCAGGAGGTGGTGGCGGCGCTCCGTAACCGCCACCGTATCCGCCACCATAACGTGGAGGTGGCGGGGGTCTGTGACCCATTCTTCGAGGCTCACGCGGAGGTCTTGGAGGTGGTGGAGAGCTATATCCGCCACCGGAGCTTCCCCCGCCCATAGGTCTTCCTTCACCGCCCGAAGGCGGCGTCGGACGAAATCCTCCGCCGGAACCCCCACCGGAGCTTCCGCCACCCATTGGTCTTCCCATTATCATCAGTCCTTTCATAAGCGCCGAGCCGGCGCGAGTAATTCCCAATATTTTGTGGATTTGAATCAAACGTTTTCGCTGTACGGTTATCACATCTTTATTTATTATACCACATTTAACCAAATTTGTCAACATAAACAATCAATTTTTCTTTGATTGTCTCAAAAATGAAAGAAGCTATTGACTTTTTCACAATAAAATGGTATAATGATGTTATAGTAAACGACAAATATCGAAATTGGGAGTAAAGTATGCCGGAAGATAAGGAAAAAATTGGCAAACTTGCCGCTGATATTCTGGAAATGGCGCGTGGAAAGCTGCTTGTAAATATGCGTTTTCTGGACCTCGCTCTAAGTAGCTTCATAATGCAGCAAAATTCCGAAATCACGCCAATCACCGCGACAGACGGAAAGGTATTCGTGTACAATCCAAGGCACATTCTGTCGGCGTTCCGTACCGAGGAAAGTATCCCAACACGCAGTTTCCTGCACACCGTTTTTCATTGCGTATTCAAACACATGTTTGTGGGGACTCTGGTAAATTCCCGACTTTGGGATTTGTCATGCGATATAGCTGTGGAAAGCGTTATAAACGGTCTTGAGCTTCCGTTTCTGGAAACAGGAAGCTCCCCACAGCAAAGGAAATTCCTTGATGGCTTCAAGAATAATGTTTCCGGAGTCACCGCTGAAAAAATTTACCGCTTTATGCTGGACAAGAATCTCCCCGAAAAGACCATATCCAGCCTTGAAACAATATTTCGCTCCGATGACCATCAGCTCTGGTATATGACGGACGAACAAAAAGGCGCGCTCGGTGTGACGGGCTATAATTCTTCGGACGGCGGCGCGTATATTTCTCAGGTGTACATACGAGCCGAGTTGGAAGGCGTTTGGGGCGACATTTCCGAGCGTATGCAAACGGATATTGTGATGTTCCTTGGCGGAAAACTTCCGGGAAAGAACGCGGGATACCTCACGCAGAACCTCCGCGAGGTAACGCGTGAAAGATATGACTACACGGCGTTCCTCAAAAAATTTGCAGTTCGCGGCGAGGTTATGAAGATAAATCCCGATGAATTTGATTATAATTTCTACACCTACGGACTGCAATTATATGAAAATATGCCGCTTATAGAACCTCTGGAATACAAGGACGTAAAACGAATCCGCGACTTTGTTATCGCGATTGATACCTCCGGCTCGGTTCAAGGGGAAACAGTTCAGGCGTTCGTTCAGAAAACTTACAATATTCTCAAAAGCACCGACAGCTTTTTCAGCAAAATCAATCTGCACATAATCCAGTGTGACGCCGCGATTCAGGAGGACATAAAAATCACAACTCAAGAAGAGTTTGACAATTATCTGGCGAATATGCAGATTCGAGGTCTGGGCGGCACGGATTTCCGCCCCGTGTTCAGCTATGTAAATTCCCTTGTGGAAATCGGAGAGTTTGACAATCTCAAAGGCTTGATTTACTTTACGGACGGTTTTGGGGTATTCCCATCCAAAAAGCCCGATTACGATACCGCGTTTATCTTCATTGATGAAGATGATAACAACTATGACGTACCGCCTTGGGCAATAAAACTGATACTCAGAAAGGACGAAATCTAAAATGGAAGAATGGACAGAACAGGAAAAACTGGCTCTCAAAAAGCGTGAAAAGCTCGAATATTACACGCTTTTCAAATCCCCCGAGGAGCTTGACGAAATATGCAAGCAGCTCGGACAGGTCGATATGACGGCTCGCACGTTGGGCTTGGCGTGCAGATTCCGCGGCGTGGAGTGGGTAAAGGTCTTAGTGGAAAACGGCGCGCATTTCGATTACAACAACGAAAATGTCATACTTCCGACTTCGGTTTACGATTTTAAGTACTATTATGCCATGTTTCACTTCTGGCTTGCACCGCTTAAATTCAGCGAAACGATAAAAAACGGCTACCACGGAAGTAAAATGTGCGACTGGTGTTTCCCCGACGTGTGTACCGATAAAGACGGCAGAAAGCTTGAGATTCTACCGCTTGAGGAGCGAATAAAGTGCATTGAGTACCTCGCCAAAACCGCGAATAAGACGTGGTTTCAGACCGAGGATTTGTACTATCACGCGATTATAACCAATAACTTCGATGTAGCGGACGGAATGAAAAAACTCGGATTCGGGCTGTCCGACAAAACAAAGGATTGGCTCACCAGATCAAGCGCGGACACAACAGACCAATGGTGTGGTTTTATCTACGAATTAGCTCCTGCCTCCGACGAGGAGACTTACGCGATTATAACGCGCTTGCGGGAGGAGCTTGGCGGAGAAAAGCTGCGCTATACCGATTCGGTATTTTATAACCTCATGAGTACGTGGATCAATCTTCTGTCAGACCCGAAAAGATTTGAATTTATTGTTGACAATTTTGACAACAAAAAGATGAAAAAGTCCGAATTTATGCGCCATATAATAGACGAAGAATTTATAGCGGACTTGCATATCTGCGAAAAGGCGGGCTGGCTTAAAACTGCGAAAGTACGCGACACCATGATACAATACGCGTCCGAGAACGGCAAAACCGAGTCCACGGCGTGGCTTATGGATTTCAAGAACCGCACCGCCGACTTTGCCGCCGAGCGCGAAAAGTCGGAAAAGAAGATGATTCGCGAATTAAACGCTGACCCGAACTCCGTAGGCGAGTTGAAAAAAATCTGGACGTACAAAAAACAAGACGACGGAACACTGATTCTTACAAGCTACAAGGGTAGCTCCACAGTGGTGACGATTCCCGAAAAAATCGGAAACGATACCGTCACGGCAATCGGCGAGTTTGCGCTTTCGGCAGGCAATCCGAGGGCAACTGAACAGCACAGACAAATCCGCAAGAAGATAACCAAAATCACCATTCCCGATACGGTTAAACGTATTGGCGAAAACGCGTTTTCTCATTGCGCTTCTCTTGAGGAAATAAATCTTCCGAATGGAATCACGGAGATTGCTCCGAATTCATTTATGAACTGTCACTCCTTAAAAACGGTTACAATTCCTGATTCCGTTACCGTAATTGGAAGCCACGCGTTTTATCGCTGCCTGACATTGACGAGCGTCAACATTCCGGACAAGGTTAAGGAAATCGGCTGGGCGGCGTTTTGTCAGTGCGAAAAGTTGAAATCCATTGAACTGCCCGAATCCGTGAAATTTATAGATAAGTATGCGTTCGCGCATTGCCAGTCCCTTGAGCAAATAAAAATTCCTCGTGGTATAGGCATAACAGAAATCAAAGAACATACATTTGCCAACTGCTTTATGCTGCAATCGGTGGAAATACCCGACACGGTGGAAACAATCGGTCAATACGCGTTTTACGACTGCGACTCACTCAAAACGGTCGAACTTCCGAACAGCGTTCAAAATATAGCCGTATACGCGTTCGGTCACTGCGGAACACTTGAAACAATTATTCTTCCGCCGTCCGTAAAGCAGATTAAAAACTTTACCAGTTCGGGTCAAAAACCCGAAACGATTTTCGACGAATCGCCGAACGTCACCGCGATAGTCGAGCCGAAAAGCTACGCGGAAAAGTATTGCAAACGCAATGAAATCCCATACAAATACGCGGAATAACCCACAGCAGGAATCCGCAAATACAGATAAGGAGGGGAATTATGGGCGAGGAGCTAACCGCAGCGGAGCTGAAAAAATTATGGAGTTTCAAAAAGCAGAATGACGACACGCTGATGATTACCAATTACAAGGGAGATTCCACGGAAATAACGATTCCGGATAGGATTGGGAAAATTGTTGTCACGGCGATTGCCGAGCATGCACTGTCCCCGACAGGTTCACGAAAAACGAAACCGGATGTTCTGCGTAACATCACGAAAATCACGCTCCCCGACACGATAAAATCAATCGGGGAAAGCGCATTCCGGGGCTGCGAAAAACTCACGGAGATAAACATTCCCGATAGCGTGGAGGAAATCCACGATTCCGCTTTTTTCAACTGCAAATCGCTGAAATCCATAACGCTCCCGGATTCGGTGAAAAAAATCGATAGTTCTGCGTTCACCGGCTGCGAAAACCTCGTACAAATAAATTTACCGAACGGAATTACAGAAATCGCCTCAAATATCTTCAGCGCATGCAGAAGTCTTGAAACAATTGAAATTCCCGATTCCGTCAAGAAAATCGACCTATTCCCGTTTAAGTTCTGCGATAATCTGAAAACCGTGATAATTCCGCCGTCCGTCCTCATAATAGAAAACCGCACGGACTTCACCGGCAAAATATGGACGATTTTCCACGGCTCCCCGAATGTAACCGCAATTGTCGAGCCGGATAGCTGCGCGGAAGAGTACTGTAAAAAATACAACATTCCGTACAAAAATCAGGAGGATTAATTATGGCTGAGAAACTGACACAGGAACAGAAAAAGGAAACGCTTGAAAACGCGGTGTTGACCAAATCCGCCGCGGAAACAGGCGAAATCTGCAAATCACTCGGAAAGATTCACTTTTCCGCGCGCGCTCTCGGAATCGCGTGTCGATTCAAGGGTATGGATTATGTAAAAGCGTTAGTGGAAAACGGCGCGGATTTCGCAAACCGATACAGCAAGGTGAATACCGAACTTTATTACTGGCGCACGGATTTTGCCGCGACGCTTTTTGATATCAAAAAAGCTCTGTCTGAATCTAATTCCGTTCACGAGGAGGATATGGTTTTTCAGAACGAAGTTACCGTTGAAGCTATTCTTGGAAACGGCTATGCCGAAACGGACGAAAAGCTCACGGTTCTGCCGCGCGCGGAACGTCTTAAAATCGCGGATTATCTGCTGGATAACGCGGAAAAATGTATGCTTAACACCGATAATTTCCTGTTGATGAGCATAATGGAGAACGACAACGATTTCATTGATTTGTGTCATAAAAAGGGTGTGAAATTCTCCGAGGAATATGTGTCAATGCTCACAGTAGGAAATAAAAAGCTGATAAACGAGTGGAGCGACCTTACGGACTGTATGTGCGATTTAAGTGACGAGGAGTTCTGCGCGGCAATCACCAATTTTCGCAGTGAATGCGGCGGAGCGGTATTACACGTCACCGACCTAATGCAAATAGCGATTGGTATACAGTGTGACAATGCCGATGTTTTCAAGTTCGCACTTGACAATTTTAACCGCTCTAAGATGAATCAAAAGTCAATTATCGAGAACCTCATTGACAAAGACGCGCTCCCCTGCCTACCCTTGGTTGAAGAGATAGGTTGGCTGAAAATGCCGCGCAAGCGTGACGAATATATCCAATATGCGTCCGAGAATGGGAAAACCGAAATCACCGCGTGGCTGATGGACTACAAAAACCGCACCGCAGACTTCGCCGCCGAGCGCGAAAAAGCCGAAAAGAAAATACAGCGTGAACTAAACGCAAATCCAAATTCCATTACTGAGTTGAAGAAAATCTGGGGATTCAAAAAACTGGACAACGGAACACTTGCCATATCCAACTATAAAGGCAGCAATCCTGAGATAATTGTACCCGAGAAAATAGGAAACAACACCGTTACAGCGATTGCTCCAAACGGATTGGCGGCTGTAGGCGGAAAATCCGAAAAGGTGTTCCAGATGATGAAAACAGTCACCAAAATCACACTTCCGAACACAATTCAATCCATCGGTAAAGAGGCTTTCTATACCGATATGTCTTTGACAGAGGTCAATATTCCCGAGGGAGTGCCTGAAATCGGCGAACAAACATTCAGGAATTGTAAAGCAATTAAATCCATAATACTGCCTGATTCTGTTAAAAAGATTGGAAAAAATGCGTTTTATGAATGCCAAAACCTCGAAGAAATAAAACTTCCGCAAGGAATCGAGGAAATACCCGAGGGAGCGTTTTTCTACTGCAAAAGCCTGAAAACCGTTGAGATTCCCAACTCTGTGCGTGTTATCTGCCGGGAAGCTTTTCTACATTGCGATAAACTTGAGGAAATCATCATTCCGGACGGAGTTGAAGAAATCAAGCGGGAAGCCTTTGCATGCTGTTCAAATCTTAAAACAGTTGTAATACCGGCATCTGTAAAGAAAATCAATACAACGCTGAAATCCAACGATTGTCCTCCGATTACCATATTCTATTTCAGTATGAATGTTACGGTGATTGTCGAGCCGAAAAGCTGCGCGGAAAAGTATTGCATAAAGAACAATATCCCGTACAAATACAAGGAGGATGTATGATTAATGAAGAAATGTCCGCGATTGAACTGGCAGAAGCGTGCCGATTCCGCGGCTTAGAGTCGGTAAAAGCATTGGTCGAGGAAGGCGCGAAATTCACCTTTCCGCGAACAGAGCGAATCGAACACGAATACAGCGTCTACGCGGGCATTAACGATGAGAATTACCGCACAAATTTCTCGCTGTATCTGCTGAAAATATTCAAGCATATAAAGGGCGCGTGCTGCTACAAAGGACTGAAGCTCAACAAAAAACTACCTGTTGAAAACGGAAAACCGCTGACGTTCCTGCCGGACGAGGAACGTATTCGTATTCTGGATTATCTGTACGAAACACGTGAAAAAACCGGATTTGACCCGAGTGAAATGTTGTTTTTCGCGATTTTCGCGGAAGATGACATAATCGTCGCGGAACTGAAACGTCTCGGCGTAACGATTCCCGAAACGAGAATCAAATACATAACAAACGGCGGTGCGGCAATAGATGGATACTGGTTTGAATGGTGTTCAATGGTCGGGAATCTGAACAAAGAAAACTTCATTCCGATAATGGAACAAATTATACGTGAAACAGGAAAACCGTTCCACCTCACCGATTGGCTTTTTCATTATTGTGAGAAGTTTTATTCCGACCCGAGTATCTTCGTGTTTTTCCTGAATAATTTCAAACAGGAAAGAATGAACAAAACCAAAATTCTCCATGATTTGATTGATGATGAAGCAACCGATGTATTTCCGATAATTGAAAAGGCGGGCTGGCTGAAAAATCCGAAAAAGCGTGATGAGATGATAAAGTACGCGTCGGATAATGACAAAACCGAAGCTGTCGCGTGGCTGATGGATTTCAAGAACCGCACCGCCGATTTCGCTGCCGAGCGCGAAAAAGCGGAAAAGAAAATGCAGCGCGAGTTGAACGCGTCTCCGAATTCCGTGACGGCGCTTAAGCAAATCTGGAGCTACAAAAAACAAGAAGATGGGACGCTGATTATCAGAAATTACAAGGGCGCGTCAACGGTGATTGCAGTCCCCGAAACTATTGGAAAATCCACCGTTACGGTAATAGGAAACGGCTCGTTTGCGACAGTAAGCGGGCGCGCGGGAGAGGTGTTTACCAACGCTTCACGCGAGCAAATCGCGATACGCCAACAGATAACAAAGGTAACTCTCCCGAAAACGATAAAGAAAATCGACATCGGAGCGTTTGACAGCGCAATCTCGCTTGAGGAAATTGAAATCCCCGACGGTGTGGAGGAAATCGGCGATTTCGCATTTTACGCATGTAGTTCCCTGACACGGATTGTGATTCCCGGCTCGGTAAAGAAAATCGGAAAATATGCATTTTCTTGGTGTAAAAACCTAAAAGAAGTTATAATCCGCGAAGGAGTAGAGGAGATCGGTGGCGCCGCCTTTTATCACGATGTCAACTTGGACCGTGCCGAGGTTTCCGAATCCGTCAAAAAAATCGGAATTGCCCAATCCGCGATGAGTCTTATAGGCGCGTTCAGCGAATGTCCCCAACTCACCATAATCTGCCCCAAAGGTAGCGAGATGGAAAATTACTGCTTTGATTTTGGGTACAAATATAAAAACGAATAAAAAGGAGTTAAACAATGAACATCAAACAAGCAAAGGACGATATCAAAAATGCCGTTGCGGCATATCTCACCAAAGACCAATTCGGTAATTACGTCATTTCGCTCGAAAAACAGCGCCCCGTATTTCTGATGGGCGCGCCCGGAATCGGAAAGACCGCGATTATGGAACAGATCGCCGAAGAACTGCAAATAGGCTTGGTAAGCTACTCTATGACACACCACACTCGCCAGTCCGCATTGGGACTTCCGTTTATCGTGTCGAAAATCTACGGAGGAGAAGAATACAGCGTCTCCGAGTACACAATGAGCGAAATTATAGCATCTGTTTACGATATGATTGAAGTAACGGGATTATCCGAGGGAATACTGTTCCTTGACGAAATAAACTGCGTTTCGGAAACCCTTGCGCCCGCAATGCTCCAGTTTCTGCAATACAAGACCTTCGGTCGACACAGAGTGCCCGCCGGGTGGATTGTCGTAACTGCGGGAAATCCGCCCGAATACAACAATTCCGTGCGCGAGTTTGACATAGTAACATGGGACAGACTCAAGCGCATTGACGTTACCGCCGTGTATGACGTGTGGAAAGAATACGCGCAGTCAAACGGAATTCATGCCGCAATCACGACATATCTCGACATCAAAAAGGACGACTTCTATAAAATCGAAACCACTGTCGATGGAAAGAGCTTCGTTACGGCGCGCGGCTGGTCAGACTTGTCGGATATGATGAAGTTGTACGAACAAAAGGGATTTGCCGTAAACGAGGATTTGATAGCGCAATATATCCAGAACGCCAAAATCGCAAAGAGCTTCGCGGTTTATTACGACTTGTTCCGCAAGTATCGCGATGATTATCAGGTTGACAAGATTCTTTCGGGTAAAGCGGACGACAAAATCAAACAACGCGCACGCGATGCAAAATTTGACGAGCGTTTGTCATTGTTGGGACTGATTTTTGATAGTCTGATTGAAAATATAAAAGAATCGGTTTTGACAGAGGACGTTTCGTTTGAATATATGGAATGCTTGAAAAATCTGAAGATGGATTTCACCGCGAACACGGATTTTCTATCCGCAATTGACGCTCAGATTTCTCTCAAGGAAAAGGAGATTGAAATCGGAAAGAAAGCGTCCAATCTTTCTTCGGACAGAGAATATATATTGCGCTCGATTATCGAAATTCTCAGAAACGCGCAAAAGCTGTTCCTTGAAAAGCCCCCCAAGGACTCCACCGAGGCATTCAAGATCATTAAATCGGATTTCGACAAACGCCACAAATCAGAATCGAAGCTTGCGGGAGAATGCTCCAAAATGCTTTCAAACGCGTTCCATTTCTGCGATGAGGTAT
>CAYZQU010000034.1:0-3875 GCA_964480645.1 uncultured Ruminococcus sp.
AGGGCGACATGCGGCAAAGCGCGTAGCGCGGTATTTGTGCGGTGTTGCCTAAACATTATCAATTAAATTAAGGAGTATATTATGAACAGAAATCAACCGAAATGGCTTAATGAAGCGATTTTTTATGAAATTTACCCTCAGTCGTTTAAGGATTCCAACGGTGACGGAATCGGCGATTTTCGCGGAATTATCGAGAAATTGGACTATGTAAAATCCTTGGGGTGCAATGCGCTGTGGATTAACCCGTGCTTCTTGTCTCCGTTTGGAGACGCGGGGTATGATGTTGAGGATTATTTTCAAGCCGCGCCGCGTTATGGAACAAATGAGGATTTGCGGGAGCTGTTTTCCGAGGCGCACAAACGCGGAATCCGCGTTCTTCTCGACTTGGTTCCGGGGCATACCTCCGTGCGGCATAAATGGTTCATAGAATCTATGAAAGCCGAAAAGAACGAGTTCTCTGATCGTTACATCTGGACTGACAGTATCTGGGAAAAGCCCGATGATCTGGACTGCCTGCGCGGAATTTCCGACAGAAACGGCTGTTGCGCACTGAACTTTTTTGCTCATCAGCCCGCGTTGAATTACGGCTACGCAAACCCCACCAAAAAGTGGCAACAGTCGCCCGATGACCCCGCGCCGCGCGCAACAGTCGCCGCAATGGAGGACGTTATGCGGTTTTGGCTGGGTATGGGCTGTGACGGTTTCCGTGTGGATATGGCGGGGACTCTGGTAAAGGGCGACCCCGACGGAAGCGCGAATATCAAGCTGTGGCAAGGAATCCGCGCGTTTCTGGACGCGGAATTTCCTGAAGCGGCTATTATCTCCGAGTGGGGAGAGCCTGACAAGTCACTAGCAGGCGGATTCCACATGGATTTCCTGTTGCATTTCGGTCCGTCGCATTATAACGACCTTTTCCGCTGTGAACATCCTTTTTTCGCAAGCGAGGGCAAAGGTGACGCTTACGAATTCGTGCAGAAATACAAGGAAAACCGCGAAAAAGCTCCCGATGGATTAATTTGCATACCCTCGGGGAATCACGATATGGGAAGATTGTCGCAGTGTGTAGATAATCTGCCGATAGCGTTTATGTTCCTGTTGTCGATGCCGGGCGCGCCGTTTATTTACTACGGGGACGAAATCGGAATGAAGTATATCAAAGGTCTGCACTCTGTGGAGGGCGGCTATGAGCGTACAGGCTCGCGTTCGCCTATGCAGTGGGACAGTACAACAAACGCGGGATTCAGCTCCGCGCCGTCGGATAAACTGTATATCCCGATTGACAGCGACCCGAACCGTCCGAATGTCGCGGCTATGGAATCCGATAACAGCTCTCTGCTGAACGAGATTCGGCGGATTATCTCGGTGCGGCAGCACCCCGCGTTGGGAAATCTTGGCGGAATCGAGTTTATTTACTGTGAGAAAGACGAATATCCACTGGCGTATCTCAGAACCTCGGCGAACGAAAAAATTCTTGTGGTTATCAATCCCGCCGCGCGTGAAGTCTGCTTTGATTCCAAGTTGACGATTGGTGAGAGGATTTATGCAATCGGCGGCGAAATCAAAACAGAAAACAAGAAAATCCTCGTTCCGCCACAATCCGCAGGATTTTACGCGATTCGGTAACTATTTCCTTAAAAGTACTTGAAAAATCCGAAAAAATATGGTATAATAAGAACAGCGTTATATCCTTACAGCGAAAACTCTTAACTTAAATTCACAAAATATTGGGAATTACTTGCGCCGGCTCGGCGCTTGTTCGCACTGTTCAATTTGAGGGGGGTACTATGAAAGCCGATTTACATTGCCATACCACTATCTCGGACGGTTCGCTCGGAATTTCGGACGTTATCCGTCAGGCAGACAGAAACGATGTGCGCTATCTTTCCATAACCGACCACGACAGCCTTGCTTCGCTGTCGCGCTCGGCTATTCTCGGAAAACGCTATAATGTGAACGTGATCCCCGCCGCAGAGTTCTCCGCGTTTGATTCCAAACGCGGCAGAAAGGTTCATATTTTGTGCTACAATCCGCAAAAGCCCGACAGACTTGAGGGGCTGTGTCTGCGCACCTCCGAAGGGCGTATGAAGCTCGGAAAGAGCCTTGCTATGCGCGTTCTGGAGGAGTATCCGATTACACTCGAAAGCATTCTCAAGTATTCTGCGGGAAGCAAGGCTATCTATAAGTGCCATATTATGCACGCGCTGATGGATTACGGCTACACCACGGAGCTTTACGGCAGTGTCTATGACGAGATTTTTGACCGCGAGGAGGGCTTGTGCGCAAGGCAGGTTCAACAAGAGGCGGATTTCTACCCCGATGTGCGGTTTGTGACCACGCTTATCAAAGCTTCAGGAGGGATTTCCGTGATGGCGCACCCGAAAGTATTTGACAGCTTTGATTTGTTGGAGGAGCTTGCCGCCGAGGGTGCTATCGACGGCGCGGAGGTGTGGCACTCAAGCGCGGGCAAGGGATATTCAAATCAGCTTTTACAGCTCGCGGAGCATTATAATCTAATTGCTACGGGCGGCTCGGATTTCCACGGGTTTTACAATCACTACTCGATTCAGATAGGGTCAATTAATACGCCCATCGAGCAATTAAACAGGATTTTAAATTTGAAGGTTAAGGTATGACAATGGACATAAAGGAACTGGCATTACAGAGGCATTATGAATGGGGCGGCAAAATCGAGGTTATCTCTCGCGCGCCGATTGAAACCCGCGAGGATCTATCCACCGCGTATACCCCCGGGGTGGCTCAGCCGTGTCTTGAAATCGCTGCGAATCCCGAGCTTTCATATAAGCTTACTCGGCGTTCAAATCTCGTAGCGGTAATCACGGACGGAACAGCGGTTTTGGGACTCGGCGACATTGGCGGACTGGCGGGAATGCCTGTTATGGAGGGCAAATGCTGTCTGTTTAAGGAATTTGGCGGAGTGGACGCGTTTCCTCTCTGCATTAAGTCAAAAGACCCCGATGAGATTGTCCGCACAATCGAACTGATTTCGGACAGCTTCGGCGGAATCAATCTTGAGGATATTTCCGCGCCGAGGTGCTTTGAGATTGAAGCCAAACTCAAGGAGCGTCTGGATATTCCCGTGTTCCACGATGACCAACACGGCACGGCTATCGTGGTCGGCGCGGCAATGATGAACGCGGTAAAGCTTGCGGGAAAAAAGCTCTCCGAAATTACGGTTGTTATTAACGGCGCGGGCAGCGCGGGAATCGCTATCGGGAAGTTCCTGCTGAAGCTTGGTGTGGGAAATCTGATTATGGTGGACATCGGCGGAATTATCAACCGCGATGAGAATTATGACAATCCCGCGCACGATGAGATGTCAAAAATCACCAACAAGGATAATATCAAGGGAAGTCTTGCGGACGCTTTGCACGGCGCGGACGTGTTTGTGGGCGTTTCCAAACCGAATCTCTTGACGCCCGAGATGGTAAAATCTATGGCGGAAAAGTCGATTCTGTTTCCGATGGCGAATCCCAATCCCGAAATCACCTACGAGCTTGCCAAGGAAAGCGGCGCGTTCATTGTAGGAACGGGACGAAGTGACTATCCGAACCAGATTAACAATGTTCTTGTGTTCCCCGGAATTTTCAAGGGTGCGCTCGCTTGCCGCGCGAAAGCAATCACCGAAGAGATGAAGCTTGCTGCGGCACACGCAATCGCGAATCTCGTCACCGAGGACAAGCTCTCGCCCGATTATATTATTCCAAGTGCGTTGGATAAGAGCGTGGCGGACGCGGTCGCAAACGCGGTTGCCGATGAGTGGAGGAGGACATAGTCGGGGGGGGGGGGGGGGGGGGGGGGGGGGGCGGGGGGCGGGCGGGGGGGGGGGGGGGGGAGAAAAAAAAAAAGGTGTGGTT
>CAYZQU010000034.1:3885-11524 GCA_964480645.1 uncultured Ruminococcus sp.
TAAGGGGCAATGCCCCTTAAGAATCCCAGTTCCATTATAGTTTGTTCTTTAATTGGAGTTTTTCGCTGTTGGATAGTGTGTTTCGGGATTGTGTTTGATACTCCACACCCTCGGAGAGTGTATGGAGTGCGTTTTCGGATTTTCTATTAAAATAAGGAGAAAATTATGAGATACGAATTTATACCGCGTGGGGTTTGCTCGCGCAAGATGGTTTTTGAGGTTGAAGACGGAATCGTCCGCTCGATGACGGCGGAGGGCGGCTGTAACGGCAATCTGAAAGGAATTTCCTCGCTGGTTGAGGGTCTGCCGATTGACGAGGTAATCAAGCGTCTGGAAGGCATAAAGTGCGGTCCGCGCCCGACCTCTTGCCCCGACCAGATGGCTCAGGCACTTAAAAAATTTAAATCGGAGAATCAGCAATGAAAATAAGTGAACTTTTCAGAAACGGAAAGACAGTCTTTTCGTTTGAAATTTTTCCGCCGAAAAAGGATGGACAGATTTCCAATCTTCACGAAACACTGGCACAGTTATCGGAGCTGAATCCCGATTTTATAAGTGTGACGCATGGAGCGGGCGGGAGCGTTCCGGGGTGTTCCACAGCGGAGGTTGCTTCCATAATCAAGGATAAGTTCCACACCGAAACCATTGTACATCTGACGTGCGTTAATTCCACATGCGCGGATGTTGACACGATTATTGAGGATTTGCAGTCGCGTGGAATCGAGAATGTCCTTGCGTTACGCGGCGATATTAATCCCGATATTCCGCCGAAAAAGGACTTCTCTCACGCCTCGGATCTAATCGCGTATATGAAAGAACGCAGCTCTTTGGGATTTTCAGGCGCGTGCTATCCCGAAGGACACGTCGAATCCGAGTCCCTTGACGCGGATATAGCGAACCTGAGAATTAAGGTGGACGCAGGCGCGGAACATCTGATCTCACAGTTGTTTTTCGATAACGCGGCGTTTTATGAATTCCGTGACAAGGCGCGCGCGGCAGGAATTTCCGTGCCGATTGAGGCAGGCATTATGCCTTGCGTAAACGCAAACCAGATTCGGCGTATGGTATCAATGTGCGGAGCGTCGCTTCCGCCGAAATTTACACATATAATTGCTCGGTACGAGAATAATCCCGAGGCAATGCGCGACGCGGGAATCGCCTACGCGATTGACCAGATAGTTGACCTCGCCGCGAACGGCGTTGACGGGATTCATTTGTACACAATGAATAATCCCTATATAGCGCGTAAAATCTGCGAGGCTTGCTATAATATCGTAAAATCGTGATTTCGGATTTTATTACAAATTGATTACAATTTTATTACAGTTTTGTAATAATGGTTGACATTCTGAAATTTTGTGGTAAAATAAAGATATGGAAAGGCAGAAAGCCATAAAACATTTTCAATATCGCTTTATAATAGTTTCAAAAACGCCTTATTCCATCTTCCATTTTCTTTCTGGCGACTGCCGAACGCAATCTCGGCGTTGCCTTCCCGAAATTACGCAGGAGTACCTCCCGTTAGCTGTCTGTTTGTTCTCAATCTATCCTCCCGTTTCCTTTTACATATAACCTGCGTGATTTCACAAAATTATACCCCGAACCGCAATAGTGGTTCGGGGTCTTTTTATACCAATCGTTCCGTGCCGAACATAATGTAGTTATACTCCCGCGCGAGAGCGTCCCATGTGGGACTTCCCACAAGACCCGATGGATCGATTCCATACAGTCGTTGAAACGCTATAATCGCGTTTTCGGTTTCCGGTCCGAAATAGCCTGTAACATTGATTACGGGAATCTGTCCGATATTCTGACCTATTACGCGCAGATATGTCTGCATTTCGCGAACATCATCATTGCGCATTCCGGGAGTGAGGATGTATCCGGGATAAAGCTCCGCCGCCGCGCCCTCGTATCCCTCGGGAAGTCCGCTGAGAATATTATTGTAAATTTTGCTTATTCTCTGCCATGTGATGAAATCAACAATTCCATCGGGATTCAAACCGTAAAACTCCTCAAACGCTTTTACCTGACGCTCGGTTTGCTCGCCAAACACGCCTGTTTCGGGAACTGTCGGAATTTCGGGGTTAAAATACGCGATTACGTTCAGATAGTATTGCAGCGCGCGAACGCCCTGACCGTAATCGCCGCGCCGCAAATCCTCGTCCCAGTAATTGGTAACTTCCCCTATGGTAAGTCCCTCGCCGCCAAGCTCGGACAGACCTTTTACAGCGGTAAAGATGTACTTTATCTGATACCACGTGGCTTTATTGACGATACCCGTTACGGGGAGTCCGAATATCTGCTGAAAATCCATTACGGCTTGTGTGGTACTCTCGCCAAAAATTCCGTTGGCTGGACTGATTCTTGTAATCGCGGGGTAATTCTGACCTATACGGTTCAGCTCTACTTGAATTGTACGAACTTCATTTCCGGAAGAACCAAATCCGAACGGCGTTCCGGGGTAGCTTTGAATATCTCCGGAAATCGGTGCGTTGTACACAATATCAATATCGTCGCCGTAATAGTATTGCAGAATTTCGTATGGAGTGTAACCCTGATTCGCAAGCGATACCGTTCCCCACTGCGAAAGCCCGCGGCAGGTAACGTCCGTTCCGTTGCAGAACATCGCGAACATCGGCTCGACTCTGCCTCGGCGGACAACGTAATTGTTAAAGATTTCGTCCACGATTCGGGAAACGTTCTCGTAAATATCTCGCCCGTAAACAAACGCTTGGTCGTATTGGGTGGAATTGGTAATGTCAAAATCGTACCCGCGCGAACGATACCACTCGGTGTAAATACGATTCAAAGCGAACGAAATCTGGGCATAGATGTTCGCACGGAGAGCCGCCTCGGGCCATGTCGGGTAAATTTCGCTGGAGGCGACGTTTTTAATGTAATCTGGAAACGACACAGAAACATTCGGCGCATTGGAATCGGGCGTGCCAAGGTGGACAACTATCCGTTCGGGTATGACCGGTAAATTACTCGTTGGCATCGGGCACCTCCATAATTCTTTCCGATTCATCTTCACCTTCATCGGGAATCATCGCTACACGCTGAATCGACTGAACTCCGTCAAATATCGGAATATCGCGCAAAATCACATCGGCATATCCATCCTTTTTCACCGTCGCATCATACAAAGCAAACGGCTGAACCATATTTTCAGGCTGCTGAGAAAGCTCTTTAGACGGCGCGGGGAGCGTTTGAGGCGGCGTCTGCCCGCTCTCATCGGTAAGCATTGAGGCAATTTCGTACGCCTCGCCCGCAATCTGTTTCGACAAAATGCACCGCGCGCCCTTGATTGGCAAAGCCCCGCGCGCCGTGTACACCCGAAATACGATAGTACCGCGTCCTATGTTGCGCTTGATGAACTGCTCATAATTATCATACTTCGGTTCGGGGTAGTTGACGGGTTCTCCTCTGCTTCCGCGCGCCCTCTCCTCATCGGTCGGATTGTCGCCTATTGCGGACGCTCTCCGGCGCGGTACGCCCATTTCCGGCTCGATTTGCTCAGTGGATTCATCGGTATTTTCGGTAATCGTGTCGGATATCCGCTCGTTATCCTCCTCAAAATCCGCGTCATTGTCGGTAATCTCCGAAATCAGCTTTCCGTACTCATCGGGGACTCGTACATCGTCCTCAACGTACCCAATTATTTTAGGCTGTTTTACCATTTCGCCCCGGGATTCCATTTCAGCCTGCGGCGGCTGTGGCGACGGCTGAACGGGAGTCATTGGCGAGGAATCCGTTTCGGGAGCGGGCTGTTCGTATTTCGGCATACCATCTTGAATTGAGCCGCCATTTCGAATCGGCGTATTGTCCTGATTCGTGTCACTAATTGGACTTCCGGCTTCTGTACGGCTTTTGGCACTGCCCGGGCTCCGGGTGGATTTCATCAACTCCATTAACTCGCGTTTGTATCGTTCAATCATTTTTTGAGTGTCTTCCATAAAATTACCTCCGTGATAAAATTCTCTTTTCATTTATATGATTGTAGGATTTCAATTATTCATTGATTTGCAGTCGGGAACGATTGATAATGTATAAGAACCCATAGGGTTCATAACAAAATGATTCAGGAGGTTTTTATGGCTGTTAAAGAAGTTAGTGTAAGCGATTATTTCAAGAAAAATAATCGGAAATTCATCAAGTTCGGAGAGAAATTCGCCGCGTTGCTGAACGACGAACAATTGATTGACGAGCTTGCCCACAAGGATTTGGAAAAGCTTGCAAAGGTATGGAAGCTGGTATTTGAGATGATGAACAATCAATACGCGAATAACAGCGGCAAACTCGCGGAGCTTATCGGCGCGTACAGGGATGTCGGAGGGGAGGATGATTCGTGACCAAGCCGCATTTTTCACCAAAACAGGAACAGGCTCTCAATGTTATGAAGCGCGGAAAACTGCGGCGGCTGAATATCTTTGAGGGAAGCGTCCGAAGCGGCAAGACCTACATATCAATGATTATGTGGGCGTTCTGGGTCGCGGGAAGTCCGCGTGACAAGGCATATCTGATGTGCGGAAAGACGCTTACCACATTAAAGCGCAACGTCTTAGAACCGCTTGCCGCGCTGCTCGGAGACGCGTTTACCTATTCCGTAAGCAAAAAAGAGGGAGAACTTTTCGGGCGGCAGATCTATCTGGAGGGCGCGGCAAACGCCGAGTCCGAGAGCAAAATCCGCGGAATGACGCTGATGGGAGCGTATTGCGATGAGCTTACACTGTTTCCGGAGAAATTTTTCGTAATGCTGCTGTCACGGCTCTCGGAATCAGGAGCAAAGCTCTTCGCGACTACCAATCCCGACGCGCCGAATCATTGGGTCAAACGGGACTATCTTGACAACAAGAATGTGGATTTGCTGACGTTTAACTTCACACTCGAGGACAATGTGTTCCTTCCGAAATCATACGTGCGGCAGCTTAAACGGGAATTCACGGGGGTGTTTTACGACCGCTTCATTCTGGGAAAATGGGTTGCCGCCGAGGGGCGTATTTACGAGGGATTCTCGTCCGAAAACATTATTTCCGTCAAAGAAATGGAAATCCGTCTGCACGAAAACCCCATGGTTACGTCGGTTATTGGAGTGGACTACGGCGGAAACGGCTCTGCTTCGGCATTTGTACACGCGGGATTCGACACGGGATTCCATAATGTTTACATTCTCGCGGAATACTATGATTCGCGGAATCGCTCCGCCGAATGCTTGATTTCCAATTTCGCGGAGTTCGTTTCCGAACAGAAAAAACGTTTTCCCACACTGTCGCTGGCTTGCTGTGACAGCGCGGAACAACTCCTTGTAAAGAGCTTTCGCCAAGCCGTGAGAATCGAGGTCAAAAACGCCCTCAAACGTCCAATAAACACGAGAATCAATATGCTTAACCGCCTTATCGCGTCTGGGAGGTTTTTCGTATCGGACGAGTGTCCGCACGTTATTGACGCAATTCAATCCGCCGTCTGGGACGAGCGTAATTCACATAAGGATGTTCGCCTTGATAACGGCACAACAAACATAGATTCGCTTGACGCGCTGGAATATGCCATCGAACGTTATGAGCGGCAAATCTTCAGACTCTGATTACATTTGACATTTTTCGACAAATCCCTGGGTATACTATCCGGGGATTTTGTGTTTCAAATCCGAATTTGCGCGGGTGTTATCGCATTTACAACAATTTGCAAATATTTTCCATAAATTTCCAAAAACCTCTTGCATTATTTTCCAGAATATGGTAAAATATAATCAGACGGAAAAAGTAAAGCGCATTTTTCGTCGGGGAAAATATTAACGCGGCGAAATCCGCGGGACAAAACAGGAGGAAAATAAAATGACAAATCAGATTAAGGTACTTATCGGAAATGACAGCGCTGACTGCGGAATGGCTTGGGCAGGCGCTTTGAAAAACGCGGGAATGTACGCGATCACACGACGGTGCGATGGAAACTCGGTGTTGAATTCCATCAAGTCGGAAGCACCCGATGCGGCTGTATTAGAGGCGAAAATGCCGTTTTGCGACGCGATTGAAGTTATACGGAGACTTAAAGTTGAGAAGAAATACGTTCCGAATGTAATTATTGTGTCGAATGAATCAAATCCCACGCTTGAGCGCGAAGCGGCGGCTCTCGGGGCGGCGTATACGCAAAAGCCCGTAGACCCGCAGTATCTGGTGTCCACCATTAACAGGCTGTGCGGAATGACGGAGCAATCTCCGGAAGAACAGCAATCCGACAACAACGAACTGGAGCTTGCCGTGACCGAAATCATTCATCAGGTCGGGATTCCCGCTCATATCAAAGGGTATCACTACCTGCGCACGGCAATTATGCTGTCCGTAAACAATGACGAAATGATTAACTCCGTGACAAAACTTCTGTATCCGACGGTCGCAAAGCAATACCAGACCACCTCGTCACGCGTGGAACGCGCGATCCGCCACGCTATCGAAATCGCTTGGGACAGAGGTGACATTGATGTGTTGACAAAAATTTTCAGCTACACGGTACATACCTCGCGCGGAAAGCCCACCAACTCCGAATTTATTGCGCTTATCGCCGACTATCTGCGGCTGAAGTTCAAGCAGAAATCCGCACACAGTATGGCGGTCGCGAGCTACCATTAATTATCTATTATCCATTTTTAACAAAATAAGCGGCAAATAACGCAATTTGCCGCTTTAATTTATGGTACCGATTTTATAACCATATTATACACCATCTTTTGCCAAAAGTCAACCGCAATTCTCCATTAGCCATTTTTAAGGGGAAATCGTACCGGAATAATTGTCCGATTCTCCGCATATTCTTAACCAAATGAAAAGCAAAGGAGAATACAAAATGGAGAATGTTGCCGAAATGCCGCGAAATCGCGGTGTATTGCCAAACAATGTGATTACATACGAGCCGCAGACGCGCGATATTAATGATGAGGACGAACTTCAGATCCCTGCTGAGATTGAAAGCGCGCCTTCTGTTTCGGACTACTCGGAATCGGACAAGTCGTATCAGCATGTGCGGTCGCCTGAGATTCGCCGTGGCGGTGCGCGGATTCTAATGGCGACGGTCGGGGCGTGCGGAGCTGTTGTGGGCGCTATTATGGTATTTATAGGACAAGCTATTCCGGCTATTCAGAACGGGGACTTCGGCGGAGTGTTCCTCGGAAGACTGGCTGTCGGCGCGATTATGCTCGCTGCGGAATTCCTACTTGGATTTTTCGCTCTTGGGGACTGGTTGGTGTGGAGCGTTCCAATGCTATGCGGAATGGCTTGCGGACTGCGTTTGTGTGCCAATGGAAACTGGGCGGATTTCATAGGCGCGGCGTTTACGCTTATTGGTGTGATTTTCGCCGCCGCACGCTCTGCGGACTTCTCACAGCTACTGCTAAAGCTGTCGCGCGGCGGAACGGTCTATATGGAATCCTCCCCGCGACGGAGCTACGCCGTCTCCTTTATGGGATACGTGGCTCTGATTGTCGCGGGAGCACTTGCCGAGGGAATTTCCACTTTACTGTAACTTGTCGGAATGTGAGGGACTCCGTCCACCAGACCCCCTTGTGGTGGCGCTGCACCCACACCCCCGTGGGGGGGGGGGGGGGGGGGGGGGGGGGGGGGGGGGGGGGGGGGGGGGGGCGGGG
>CAYZQU010000035.1:0-11522 GCA_964480645.1 uncultured Ruminococcus sp.
TCACCAGTCTCAAGTTCCTTTGCGGCGTCAATCAAAAATCCGTCCGCAAGTTTGTTGGAAAGCTCATTCCATCTTCAATCCATATATCAGCGGTCGCAGTATAGGCAGCACGTTCTGTCACGCCATCTTTTACGGTAGAATAATCGTTTGATGCGCCAACATGACCTATTTTGGTCACTTCACCGTCAACAAATTCCACAAGTGCCTCAATTTGAGGCATTATATCGGCGTTAGTCCTCGCGTATTCATTAAACTTGTCATAAATTGCCTGTTTATCCTTTGATTGCACAAGCTCAAATACCTCATTAAATGTTTGCACAGCATATTTATGTGGGCTTACTATGTCCTTTTATAACAAGACTCAATCCGAGGTTGACACAATCGGGCGCGCCCTGATCACCGGAGAAACAGAACCGCTGAAGGCAATCGGTGTTGTAATGACGCAGACAAACTTGTCCGCGTATGCAATGGCGCAGGGCTTTTCCAAGACATACGCGGAGATGAGTTCCAATGAGCAGTTGCTCGTGCGTTATAAGTACTTTCTGGAACAAACCGCGATGGCGCAGGGTGATTTCGCGAAAACCTCCGAGGGCTGGGCAAATCAGACGCGATTACTTTCGGAACGTTTGAATGAGTTTATGACAAACCTCGGCGGATTGCTGATGAATACACTGACACCCGCTATCCGGTTTGCGAACGAGGCGGTATCGTTCCTGAACGAGCTGTTTTTCGGTGGGAACGTTGACGCGGAAAACGCAACTGCCGTTAAAAACGCCGAGGCGGTTACCGATGAAGTCACATCAATGGGAACAGCAGCGGATAAGTCCAAGAAAAAGCTTAACAAAGCGAGAGATTCTGGAATCGAATGATTCAGGCACTCGCGCAGGTGCGATGATTGCCGAAAATTCCGCGAGAGCCGCCAAGTGGACGATAAATCACGCGCGGGAAATGTCGAAATACAAGCAAAACACTCCGCGCAACGGCACACTTAAAAATCTGTACGAGCATAAAATCACGAAATTCAACCGCAAAAGTGAGCTTACCGAGGCGCGGTTGAATAACGCGAGAAACGGACTGTCGGGTGGCGAATCGAAATTCAAACGTAAGCAGAAACGAGCGGCGTGGAAAACCATCAGCGGAAATGACAAGTTTGAATTCAAGAGTAAGGCGAGTTCGCGTGCCGAAAAAAAGATGCACAGCGCACAGCGCAAGCTGTATCAGACAAAGAGGGTCAAAACCTACGAATACAACGAGCTGACAGGAAAATCGAGGGTGCGCTTCAAACAAGCCGTGGACACTTCAAAGTCACGCGAGTTCAAGCGCAAACGTCCCGACGGGGTTTTTAAGTCGTTGGGCAAGACGGGAATGGCGGCAGCCACCAACAAAGCGTTTAATCAAATGGCACAGTCCGACAACACCAACGTACAAGCAGTGGGCAAACTGTCAAGAGCGGCATATTCCCAAGCGTCGCGGCTGAACGCACAGCGCAAAGCAAGACGCGAAAACAAGTTTTACCAACGGCAGCACAAGGCAAAAATGAGCTACGAAAAAGCAAACGCAAAGCTCCAAGTGCAAAATTCAAAGGCAACCGCGAAACGCGCACAGAAAAAAGCACTCCAAAAGAAGCGAAATCAAAAACTCTTCAAGACGGCGCAAAAGAAAGCCGCGAAAAAGGCAGCGGGACAGGCAGCAACAAAGAAAATGCTTGCGAGTGTTTCAAAAAGCAAATACGCCTTGATAGCTGCGGCTGCTGTTCTTGTTGTGGTAATTCCGTTCGTAATGTTTATGGGCGGCGGTTCAAGCGCGAGTATGGGTTCGGTAATTCCCGTGGAGGACGATTTAATATCGTTTGCGGACAGCTATTTTGATAGTAAATTGTCATCGGTTTTATCCGATAAGGAACGTGAAATCAGGGACAACAATGATGATGTAAACTCCATTACCAAGGTTTTCCCTGACGATATAAGCGGTCACAAAACGGGAACTATATCCGCCTATTTGTCCGCCAAGTATGGCGGCGAATGGACAAAGGCACAGGCAATGTCGACGATTGACGCTATGATTGCCGAATGTTACCCCATAAAGGTGGAAAAGGAGGAAGTCGACTCGGATGACGATGACGAAGATGATGACAATTCCGATACCCCATCAAAGTATGACTATACCCTTACCTTGACTTGCAAAAAAAGCGTGAGTGATTATGTTAATGAAACGCTCAATAAAGACCAGATAGAGGATTTTAACGATCTAATGGACGAGGGCGGCGGACATCAGGTTTTGGGTCCGCTCTCAACGGACAAAAACAAGGTTGTGTCGGACAATACCGAGGACTACTATACATTCCCGACAAGCTCCTTGCCCGAGCATTGTACGCACATAAGCGGAGAAATTGACGTAATCGCAAGCGAAAAAGGTACGATTTCTTCCGTTTCGGACGGCGAATTGGTTATTTTCTACGGGACGGAGAATTTCACCGTGACGTATTATTCGGACGATATACTGAAAACGGATTTTACGGTCGGAACACGGATACAAAAAGGTGACAGCCTGTTCACTGCATTTGACGGACTGTATCTAAGCACCTACAACAACGAATATGGCTGCTACATCAATCCTTATTACATTTTCAGCCCCAAGGACGATGACGGCAGTGAGGAATCCGGGGACGATAATGACGAGGAGGACGAAGACGATGATGAATAGAAAGGGTGGGGTAAATGGACTTTGATAAAGAGCGACAATTGTGTGAGAAAAATATCGCGGAATGCGATAAATCCATTGCCGCGTTAAAAAAGCGCAGAGCCGAGTGGGTAACGCGGCTCACCGCAGTAGATGACAAGGAAAAACTGGAAATCGTCAAGAAATCCAAGCTGACCAACAACGAGTTGGCAGAAATACTCGGGGTAAAAAATGACGATGGGAATCAGACTTCGCCGAAAAATGTGACAGTGGAAAGCTCCACTCCCAAGAACGGCGGAATCACGGAATCAGAAAAGGAGAGTGCCTGATGAAAGGTTTGAAAATTAAGGCGGCTATCATTGCCGCGTTTGCCATATTTGCGGCATTTGGAACAACCGCTTTTGCAGAAAGCAGTGAGGAAACGCACGAGGTTACCTCGGATACATCATCTTCGGAAACTACATCTAATGACAGCGGAGCGGATTCGGATAATTCCGATGGCGAAAGCACAAGCTCCGCGCCAAGAGTAACCGATAATCCGCAGCTCAGAGCGGAACTTCAGAATGATGAACTGTACAACTACCTTATGAAGTACCTCAATGACCCTGAGAATTTCAAGGCAGACGGAACGGGAGTAATCATCGGCGAATCAGGGATAAACATTCCCAAGCCCGTAACCTCTGACGGTGAATCAAATCCCGATTACAATTACCACACCGAGGACGATAACGGCGAAAAGGTGATGTATACGGTCGCGACAAGAGATGGCTCTATCTTTTACATTGTTATTGATAAGTCAGGTGAAACGGAAAACGTGTATTTTTTGAATGCCGTTGACGCGGTTGACCTCGTAGCGGTTATAAATCGCGGAAAGACGGAAAGTGATACATCGTACACACCTCAGGAAAAAGAAATCATTAATCAGGCGGGCAAGCCTGTATCCAATTCCAACGAGGGTGATACCTCCGATGGCGAGGGCGGCGAATCGGGCAATTCAAACACATCAAAAGGTGATGGGGAAAACGGCAATTCCGAAAGCGGTGATTCAAGCATAATCCTTTATGTTGTAATTGGTGTCGTGGCAGTTGCGGTAATCGGAGTTGCGGCTTATAAAAAAGTCGGTCCGGGTAAAAACAAGAAAGCACCCGCATTTGACGAGGAAGACGATGACGAGGAGTATGAGGAAGAGGAGTATGTTGATGACATTGATTCATCAGATGATTCCTCTGACGAATAAGAGAGAAAAATGAGGTGGTTAATATGCCCGTTTTCACAGGTCGTAATGTGCCGCTTGAAGAAATTTCGGCGGCAACGGGATTAACGATGGACGAACTAAACGATGCAATCCGTAACGGGGATTTTGAATTTGCGGTTTATATTGGCAGCAGAGCCAACAACCGAGTTTATTGCTCAGACAAAAAGGTCTGGGAAGAAATCGGATATTTCAACGGTCAAGTCGGTAAGGAAATTAATCCCGAAAACATTAGGCAGCGTGTATTCGCCAATGGCGAATTGTAGGGAGGTGAATCGGTGGAAAATAAAAACTCGCTTTTATCATTTGTTTTTGGTGATGACGAGGAACTGGCGGAAGAATTTCGTGGCTACATAAGGGACTGCATTAAAAGCGAATATATGAAGTCAAAACGGTACGACAGGCTGGTGTCAATCTATACCGAACTTACGGATTTATCACTCACGCTCTCCGAAGCAGAGGATATTTTAACAAAAATCTCCTCGACACAAGCCGAACATATTGGGCGGAAGTTTGTACAAGGAATTGTCCTTTCGCTTAATGGTGCTGATGCCCTCAAGCTTACGAGTAGATTCGACAGCAGTGATATAGAGCAAATCATCGGTTTATCCGCAGAGGTGATAGGTTTTATCATTAAAACTCCGGGGATAGACTTAGAGGATATTTTTCGCCAATGGCGAACTTTGAGAAAGGAAGATTATTTATGCAGTTAGTAATAGCGGAAAAGCCCTCGGTGGCGCAGACGATAGCAAAGGTTCTCGGAGCTAATCAGCGCAAGGGTGGATATATCGAGGGAAACGGATACATAATTTCGTGGTGTGTGGGGCATTTGGTAGGTCTTGCAAATCCCGAAAGCTACGGCGAACAGTACAAAACGTGGAGTTTTGACAATTTGCCGATTATTCCCGAAAGTTACAAATTTGCAGTGAATGCAAAAACCAAGGAGCAGTACGATATACTGAAAAAGCTTATGTCAGATAGTCGTGTAGACGAACTTATATGCGCGACAGATGCGGGACGTGAGGGCGAATGCATTTTCAGATATGTCTACAATATGGCAAAGTGCAACAAACCATTCAAACGTTTGTGGACTTCCTCACTTGAGGAGAGTGCGATTCGTGAGGGATTCGCGAATCTCAAAGACAGCAGCGAATACGATAATCTTTTTTCGGCGGGATTTTGCCGCGCCAAAGCCGATTGGCTTGTCGGAATGAACGCATCAAGATTATTCTCGCTGCGGTATAACGCTCACCTGAATATAACGTTTTCGATATTTACACGAAAACGACGGATAAGAAATCAACACAGCTTATATTCTGCGATCAGTCTGTACCGAAAAAGGGCGAGTTTAATCTTTATGATGACGTACGGGATAAGCTTGTTGCAATGGGCGTTCCGAAAGAACAAATTGCGTTTATTCACGACGCGGACACAGAAGCCAAGAAAAAGGAGCTTTTCGCGAAGATACGCAGCGGAAAAGTCCGTGTTATGATAGGCTCGACCGCGAAATGCGGCGCGGGAATGAACGTGCAGGATAAGCTCGTTGCGCTGCATCATCTGGACTGCCCGTGGCGTCCGTCTGATTTGGAGCAGCGCGAGGGGCGGATTATCCGTCAAGGTAATGAAAACAGCGATGTAGATATTTTCAGGTACGTCACGGACAGCACATTTGACGCGTATCTGTATCAGATAATCGAGAACAAACAGCGGTTTATTTCGCAGATAATGACCTCAAAATCACCCGTTCGCTCGTGCGAGGATGTAGACGAGGCTACGCTGTCTTATGCGGAGGTAAAAGCTCTCTGCGCGGGAAATCCGCTTATAAAAGAGAAGATGGATTTGGACGTTTCGGTCGCAAAGCTGAAAGTGCTGAAATCCAGTTTCACAAGTGAGCAGTATCGCCTTGAGGACAAGGTTCTAAAGGAGTTTCCGCAAAAGATACAGATTATTGAATGTCGCATAAAAGATTTGGAAAAAGACCTCGCGCACCTCCAGACCATCACCGAACCCGAAGAGGGTATTTCTCCTATGGAGATTAATGGTGTGACATACACCGACAAGGAACAGGCAGGGAAAGCCCTGCTCCTTGCGGTCAAGGAGGTGAAATCCTCACGCGAAAGCCGCGATATAGGCTTATACAAGGGCTTTGAATTGGCTGCGTCATATAGCCTGTTCAGCAACAGCTTTACTCTTGATATTAAGCGCGGAGCGACCTACTCAATTGATGTGGGAGTTTCCGAAACAGGGAATATTACACGAATAGATAACGTCCTCGAATCACTTGATAAGCGGATTGAGAACAGCAGACAGCAGCTTGCCGTGCTGCACCAACAGCTCGACACGGCAAAGTCCGAGATGGGAAAACCGTTCCCACGGGAACAAGAGCTTGCCGAGAAATCAGCGCGCTTGAACGAGTTGAACGCGCAGCTCAATATGGACGAGCGCGGTGCGGAACAGGACAGCGACATAGACGAGGACAAACCCGCTCCCCAAAAGAAACTCACACTCGATGAGCGCATTGACGTTGTCCGCAAGCAGCGTTCGGAAAAGCAACAGCAGCCCGACCTCCCCAAACAGAAAAAAGAGAACTTTATTTGACATTCGCCATTGGCGAATTACTTTTCCCTCGCCGCTTGGCGGGGGATTTTTCTTTTCGGGGTTGACATTTGGCGTAAAATATGCTATAATATGTTTAAGAAATTACATATGAAAGGAGGAGTAGCGATGTGCGTTTATAAAATAGAGGAAATAGCCGAGCGCGTGCGTCCAATAGCCGAGCATTACGGCACAGGCAGCATTTATCTTTTCGGTTCATATGCAAGAGGAGAAGCTACTGAGGACAGCGATATCGACTTGCTGGTTGACGCTGAAAATGTCCCCGGTATTAAATTTTTTGGATTATATGAGGATTTAAGGGAAACTTTCGATAAAGAAATAGATTTGGTGACATTCGGACAAATTGAACAAAACCGTAACGTTCCACTTTACAAGCGGTTTATTGAAGAAGTTGAACTGGATAAAAAGGTGATATATAAATGATATTACAAAATAATAGGGAGATTAGCATTATTTCACATATTTTGGAATATTGCAAACAAATCGAGGAATGTCTATCAAGATTTGGCAATAATTTTGAGTGCTTTACATCTGACGCTATATATCGTAATGCCGTGAGTATGGCGGAATTTCAAATCGGAGAACTATCCGGGAGATTGAGTGATGATTTTAAGGAGCAGCACAAATCTACAATCCCGTGGAAAGAAGTTCGAGGAATGCGAAATATTTTTGCACATAACTATCTTGAAATGGATATAACCAAAATATGGAATGTTGCAACAGTTGATGTCCCCGTTTTAAGGGAATTTTGCGTGTCGGTCTTAAATGAGATTGATAGTCAATTAATTCCTGACAATTGTTCACAGGATAAAGTTCCTCGACAAATTGACAAGACCACAAAAGCCACATTAGACGACCGCCTTAAGCAAGCCCACGAAACGCGTGAAAGTCAAGCCCCGCAAGAGCACCTCCATTCCAAGTCAAACGACCACGACGACAGATAACACAACATCCTTGCCCGAATCGGGCAAGGATGTTTCCGTAAATTCGCCATTGGCAAATCAAATCTGATACTCGTCATTCTCGTCCATAATCAGGCGGTCGGTGCTTGTGAAATATTGCTCGAGGGCAAGCTCGACAATCTCTTGAACCTTATTTTCGTTCCAATCGGGCGGGAAGTACCTTGTGACGATGTCCGTGCTAATCTTGACCTTTATCGGCTTACGCGGCACGGGAGCGGACAGGTCTTTAACCTCGCCGTTAACCATTACCTCGCTTGTCACATTGTCGGTGAGCTGATGGTTTCTGGACAGTTCACGGAGCAGCGCGGACTTCTTCATATCCATTTTATATCCCATAAGTTCCGCGACCTTTCGCTGTTCGTTCGGCAGAAGATACGAAAGATTGACTCCCGCGCGGATTGGAATTTCACCGCTGTCAACATAATGCTTAAGTTCATCGGAGAGCTTGTCGATTCGGATAAGCCTCGCAACACTGTCCTTGCTTAATCCGTAACTCTCGCCGACGGCGGCGAGCTTGCTCTTTTTCTCGCCGTCCTGCTCCTCTCCCTCATCGGCGGGAGTATCTCCATTGAGAACAGCAAGCTCGCGCTCAATTGCTCTACGCTTGTCCTCGTCAAACATCGCGGAGTGACGCGCGGCAATTACCGTGGCACGCTCACTGATACTCAAATCATTGAATCCACGCTGCATAACGTTGGTTTCAATAACGTACATTTCCGCCTCATCGTCCGAGAGGTTCTCTTTGACAATCGCGGGAATTACCGACAAGCCGGCAATCCGCGCGGCATTAGTGCGGTTATGCCCCGCAAGAATCTCGTAATGCTCTCCGCCCATATTCCGAACGATAATCGGAGTAAGCACGCCGTTCTCCTTGATGGAGTTTACCATATCATCAAGCCGTTCGCCCTCGTACAGCTTGAACTTGTGATTGTGATACGGAACAAGCATATCCAGCGGCACTTGCTTAAGTTGATTGCCCTCCGAAATAAATCCTTTGAAATTGAAATTCGGTGTCATTTTAATGTCCTCCTTTTCAGAATCATACACGGCGGATTCCTCCGTGCTTGTGTCGTACATAGATTGCTGTTCTTCTAACGCCTTACGTTTCGGGCAGAATTTCGGGGAAAGCCCTGTCCAAGAGCCGCCACTGCCGATTTTGCGGACTTTATTTTCCGCCGTGCAATAATAACTGTACCTATCGAGCTTTTTTCCGTTTATCACAGTATCCTCGGAGCTGCTCGGCTGAAGAAAATATTCGCAAAGTGTACCGAAGTACTTACTGCCACAAAGGTGAGTGTTATCCCATTGTTCTTGCATACGCTTTTGTGGTGTGTTTTCCTGTTGCGATTCCGATGACCTCTTTTCATACTCCCACGCTCTGATGTGCCGTGCCGCCATACTCCACGAAAGCTCGATTGTTGTTTCGCCGGAATCGTCAATCGGTCTTTGAAAGTCAAATATAACGCCGTCCGAATTGCATTTCATCACGATTGAACCCGAACCGGGAAATCGTGAAAAGCACTCTAACTTGTCGCCGCAATGTTTTTTGAATAAACTTGTGAACTCAATGTGGCTCATAATCCGCGCGTTTTTTCTGTCTTCATCGGAGAGGAGCTTTTGGAGTCCGTATTTTATATCTTCGACATATGCCTGTCCGTCCCATTTCATACATCATCACGTCCCTCTGAATACTTGTAATCAATGAAACAGCCGTTTTCATCAATTGTAAATTCATCAGTTTCCCATTGGGCGTCGCAATCCTTGTTGGTGCAGCTCGCTAATACGGCATCAATTTCTCCCAAATCAACAGTCGTGAATTTTTTAAGGATTCTACCGCGTTTGCCGATTTTGTGGTTTAATGAATGTTGACATAAGTACGATACCACTATTGTGTCACCGCATTTTGGACAACATTTTATTTTCCTACCCAAACCGTCACATCCCCTCATCATTATCATTGTTTTTACCTCCGCAAATTTTGAGGACTTCCTCTCCAAGTCGTCTGTACTCCTCGCCGAGTTTTGACTTCCCGAACGTCAAGGCTTTCATACGCTCGGAGCTGTTAGCCGCTTCAACGGACTTAGAAATCCGCGTAACAAACAGCTTATCTCCGTAACGTTCCGAAAGTTTTTCCACCACGGACTTGCTCATATTGGTGTTGTCAACCATAGTAGCAAGAACACCGAGCAACTCCAATTTGTCATTAACCGCGTCCTTAATCTGGTCGAAAATGTTCATCAGCATTGTCAGACCGTCAAGGGCGAATTTCTGCGCCTGTACGGGGATTATCAGCTTGTCGGCGGCAGTCAGAGCATTGGTGAGCAGCACCCCAAGCGAGGGCAGACAGTCGATGATTATGTAGTCGTAACTCTGAAATACCTCATTGGAAAGAATACGTTTCAGCACCTTTTCACGCGCCACGGCTTGAAGCAGATAGTAATCCGCATTCGCGAGGTTAATATCCGCGGGAACAAAATCAATTTGATTTTCCTCGTTGTGGCGGATAGAATCCGCCGCATTGACATTCTGTCCAACCACAAATCCCGTCATCAAGTCGGAAATAGTGGGATTGTCGTCACTCTCGAAACCGAGATAATTGGAGAGATTAGCCTGAGGGTCGAGGTCAACGAGCAGCACCCTTTTTCCCGCAAGCTCCAAAGCCGAGCCAAGGTTCACGGCGGTTGTGGTCTTGCCGACACCGCCCTTTTGATTCGCAATCGCAATAATTTTCGTGTTCATATTTTCTTCCTCCTTGTTTTTGAGTTCGCCATTGGCGAATTATTATGACCGAAGAGGTCAACTAATTCCACAAAATATTTATAAGTCGCACCAAGAGTACCGTTCTTATTTTCTGATTTCCTTAAACGTCTTTTGGATTGAACATATTTTTTCGCGTCCTCCTCTTTTTCAAATGCCGCAATCAAATGAGTGTTGTCCCAATCGCAGTCATTGAACTTAAAGGTTTCATAGACACAATAAAACATCATTTCCATTTCCTTAATACCAAAACGCGCTAAATACGTGCGAATATCATCGTAGCTGTATCTGTCGCTTAATATCATCTCATCCACTTGCTTGCGAAGCTCCGTGTCGAGACGCTTTATCGTACACATAACCTTATGGCGCGGTTGAGGGGAAACTATGGCTTTTAGTCTTAACTCCTCCAAAGGGTCATAATAGGGGCTTTGCCGCTGTAAAAGCGGTGTAATCTGCTTCATAACCTCAGAAACCACTGCCGTCGCCGTCCTCGCAATGATTTCCTCAACATTTCCTATGTAGCCGCCGTTGCGCCTGATTTGCGGAAGAACCTCATCAAAAACCCACCGCTCGAATTTCTCCGCCGCGGGGAGCTTGGAGCTCACAATCAGACGATAAAGGTCGCCCTCCGGTATGTAATTGACAGCTTGAGTGCCGCCGTTGGTTGGGGTGAGCGTTTTCCTCACCCCTTTGCACTTCTCTCGGATAGCCTCTTGCGGGTTTTTGTATCCGAGAAGTACGGCGCACTGTGTAGCGGGGAAGTACTCCTTCCCATCAATCAGCATAACCCCAAGCTCGCCGAACTCGGTGCTGCTGAATACCTTTAATTCGTTCATAGAAAAACCTCCTAACTGTTGATTTTCACCGCCCTTTGTGGTATAATGTGGTAAGAGGGGAGGTGAATAAAGTGGCTAAAGTAGATATAGAAAAAATATGTGAGGAGACAACCAATACGCTTAATATATTGGTTGAAAAACATCCTTTCCAAGATCAGACCGCATTGCTTGGTTTTTATGTAGCGACACTCTTAGGAAAATATCATGCGGCTCTGAAAGAGGCACTTAAGGAGTATGATATAGAGATTTAAATGTTTTCTTTACCGTGGTATCCATACGTTTTACAATCTCCTTTGCTTCTTCACGGCTTAACACCTGATTTTCTTGACGTTCCGCAGTTTCCACCTGTGGGGCGTTTTCTTTGCCCGAATTCGCTTCTTTGATCCTTTTTATGCAGGCTTCAAACCTCGGTTTAATGCT